>DATEDY010000203.1:0-15969 GCA_035281405.1 Flavobacterium sp. | reverse complement strand
ATTCTCGCTTTAAATTCAGGTGCTAAACAAGGCGGATTTTTCCACAATACAGGCGAAGGTGGCTTGTCACCATATCATTTGGAACCCGGTGGTGATGTAGTTTGGAACATCGGAACAGGCTATTTTAGTACCCGTGATGCAGAAGGTAAATTTTGCGTGGAAGAATTTAGAAAAAGAGCCACGCTGGATAATGTAAAAATGATTGAAATTAAATTTTCGCAAGGCGCAAAACCAGGTCACGGAGGAATATTACCTAAAGAAAAAGTAACGGATGAGATTGCAACGATTCGTTTGGTAGAAAAAGGGAACGATATTGTTTCACCACCCAAACATTCCGCATTTAGCACTCCATTCGAATTGATGGATTTCGTAAAACTGCTGCGCGAAAATTCTGGAGGCAAACCCATCGGAATCAAAATCTGCATTGGCAACAAATCCGAATTCCTGTCTATTTGCAAGGCAATGGTAGCAACCAAAACCTATTTGGATTTTATTACTGTTGATGGTGGCGAAGGCGGTACAGGCGCAGCTCCACCGGAATACTCAGACCATGTGGGAATGCCTTTACGCGATGCTTTAGCTTTCGTTTATGATTGTTTGAATGGTTTCGGAATTAAAGATCAGATCAAGATTATTGCCAGCGGAAAAGTCATCTCCGGGTTTGATATTATCCGTTGTCTTTCGATAGGTGCCGATTTGTGCAATTCAGCCAGAGGAATGATGTTTGCTTTGGGTTGCATTCAAGCATTGGAGTGCCATGCGAATACCTGTCCGACAGGTATCGCTACACAAAATCCGAAACTGACTAAAGGTTTAGTGCCTGAAGAAAAAAGTGTTCGCGTTGCCCGTTACCAACATGAAACCGTTAAAAGCGCCATGGAATTAATGGCTTCCGCAGGAATAAACCATCCTGATGGTGTGACTCGGGATGTTGTGAGTACACGTGTGGAGCGCAACAAAACAGAAACCTTTGGAGAAACCTTCCCTGAGTTAGAAACCGGCTGTCTATTAGATGAAAAATCAGTACCTGATACCTATCGTTATTTTTGGAAAAAAGCAACAGCTGAAAAATTTTGATATAAAAAAAGGAGTTCTTCAGTTAAGAACTCCTTTTTAGTATTGACTCCATTTGAATTTATAATATCATTTAATTATGATTCCATTTTAAAATAATAATCGGCTGAATGTTTTCCGCTTCCGAAAAAGAGGAAGAAAACACATACGCACAGTAATAAAAAGGATAGAATTAAATTACCCATATGCATTTCTCCAATAAAATTAACCAAAAAAGCACCTAATAATATAGGAAGCTGTGCCGTAATAGCCCATCGGGTCAATAACCCGAACACAATCATAACTCCACCTACCATATGTGCAGCCATGACATAATGAACAATCAGCATACCGCCACCTAAATTTTTTATAGGTTCAATTAATTGGTTATAATATTCTGTATCAGTCATGAAAGAAACTCCTTTCCAAAAAAGGAAAATTCCCACCACAATTCTTAAAATATCCAACGGATACGATGTATGAGCGTTGGCCCATTTGTTCAAGCTTTTTACGGTTTCCATACAGTTCAGTTTTTAAATTAGTTGACTAAAGTTACTAAATAGTACAGAAATAACCTACTCAATATCAATAATTTATATAAAACTTGTCTTTTATCGGCTGAACATCGCTTGCTGATTTTACTTTTTCGTTGATTGTTTGCCAGTCATTTGTTGCCTGTAGTCTAACTTTTTTATCCTTGATCATAACGTCAATAGGCATTGCAAAATTCTTTTCGTTGGTCACCCATCTGAATTCAATTCCACCTTTTCCTTTGCGTAATTCCAATTTAGGAATTTCGGTATATCTCAAATATTGATTGAAGACCGGGGTTAAATTTAAACCTGATTCTTTGTTAAAGAAATCTACCACTTGTTCGTGCGTAACGATTTGTTTTTTGAACGTTTCTGAATATTTCAAAATCAAGCTCCACCATTTGGCATCATCATTAATGATGTGACGCATCGTGTTTAACATTAATGCACCTTTCGGATACATATCTCCACTACCCTCTTTATTTACACCGTAATGTCCAATAATTGGACGATCTCCACTCACATTATTATGTAAACCACGAGCATATTGCATAGCTTTATCATATCCAAACTGACATTCAATGAATACAATTTCAGAATACTGAGTGAAGCCTTCATGAATCCACATATCAGCGATATCTTTTGAAGTAACGCTATTACCAAACCACTCATGACCACTTTCGTGAATAGTGATGTAATCGAAAAGCAAACCGACACCTGTTTGAGATAAATCATTCCCCAAATACCCTTGCATGTAGTGATTACCGTATGCCACAGCACTTTGATGTTCCATGCCTAAATAAGGAGTTTCGACCAATTTGTAACCATCGTCAGTAAAAGGGTATTTACCAAATTTAGACTGAAAACAATCCATCATAGGTTTCACTTCCTCGAAATGCTTACGTGCTTTGGCTTCATTTGCTCTTAATACGTAATAATCTAAATCCAATCCTTTATGATTGTCGTGAATATGAACGTAATCGGCTATATTTACAGTGATATCATACGTATTTATTGGATTTTTCACTTCCCAATCCCAGCGTGTATATCCGTTTTTCAAATCTTCACTACCTAAAAATCTTCCGTTAGAGACATTCATCAAACCATTTGGAACAGCTACTTTAACAGAAGTTCCAAAATCCGGTTCATCACTTTGTGAATCTTTAACAGGGAACCAACAACTAGCGCCAAATCCCTGACAAGCCACTCCTATCCAAGGTTTAGCCGAAGTATCCTTACTGAATACAAAACCACCATCCCATGGAGCACGTTTGGCAATCACCGGCTTACCTGAGTAATAAAAACGGATTTTTTGTTCACTTCCCTTATTCAATGTTTCTGGGAACTGGATGAATGTCGCCAAAAATTCCCTTTTATATTGTAATTTTTTATTGTTGAAAATAATGCTGTCTACATTCATATTTTCAAATAAATCAATCTGGATTGTATTTGTATTTTCAACGATTTTGAAAGCGATATCATTATAACCTACAATCGATTTGTCGTTAGGATCAATTTTAATGTTCAAGTCATAACGCTGCACATCGAAACAGGTACGTTCCGGACGTAAACCACCTTGCAAGGTATCTCTTCGCGTGAACACTTCTTTGGCCACCGTAAGTTGAGCCGAAGCAAATTGACAAAATCCTAATAGAATCGTAGCGAGTACTAATTTTTTCATAGCTATAAAATAAAAAATCTACCACGTAAAGTTAATGGTAGATTTCGATTTTTTATTTTTTTTAAGAAAAGTTTAATGATTTAGAACACAATTTCAATTGAAGAATAAAATAAAAAATCTACTTCGTAGAAATAGAAGTAGATCTTAATATTATTAAATAATTTTGCAATCGTTATCTTATAGTTCTTTCGGTAATATTTTCATGATACTTCTGAACGAAAACCTCTAATTTTTGTGGATTTACTGTTCCATCAGTATTAAGAACTTTGTCTTTTAGCATCCATTTCACTAGCTTTTCGCACATTTTTCTTGAATTCATGAATGACATAATTCTACTGTAATCTGTTGATTCCACTTTAATCTTTTCATTAATAAAATTCAAGATATAATAATCATCATCCGGATACTTAGGCGTTTCATTGTCAAAACTTCTGAAATTTAAAATTTCATCATCATTTAAAGTATAAAATGAATGATTAATCAAGTTGATTTTTTCATACTTTAAAATTGGGGTTCCATCCAAAAGGACTTTGTCCTTTTCAATAACAACTTCTTGTGCATTGATAGCAAATGGAGCAAGCAATATAAAGCCTAAAATAAATAATTGTTGTTTCATATATGGGTTTGTTGGTTATTTGTTACACTTGAATCACTCCTAAATTGAACTGCTTTTCGATTGGTGCATGATTTGCCGCTTCAATTCCCATTGAAATCCAGGTTCTGGTTTCTAAAGGATCAATGATAGCGTCAGTCCACAAGCGAGATGCAGCATAATAAGGCGACACCTGCTCGTCATAACGCGATTTGATTTTATTGAATAATTCTTCTTCTTTTTCGGGAGTAATTTCTTCTCCTTTCGCTTTTAAAGAAGCTGCTTCGATCTGCATTAATACTTTAGCAGCTTGAGCACCACCCATTACAGCCAATTCGGCACTTGGCCAAGCAAAAATCAATCGTGGATCGTAGGCTTTTCCACACATAGCATAATTACCCGCTCCGTAAGAGTTACCAACCACTACAGTGAATTTTGGTACTACAGAATTGGAAACTGCATTCACCATTTTAGCACCATCTTTGATAATTCCGCCGTGTTCCGATTTTGAACCCACCATAAATCCGGTAACATCATGAACGAAAACCAAAGGAATTTTCTTTTGGTTACAATTCGCAATAAAACGAGTCGCTTTATCGGCCGAATCCGAATAAATCACACCTCCAAACTGCATTTCGCTTGGTTTTGTTTTAGATCCGGTCGTTTTCACAATTTTACGTTGGTTGGCCACAATTCCAACAGCCCAACCGTCGATACGAGCATAGCCAGTTATTAAAGTTTGTCCGTAGCCGGCTTTATATTCGTCAAATTCAGAATTATCAACCAAACGTTTGATAATTTCCATCATATCATATTGTTCGGCACGTGATTTCGGTAAAATTCCGAAGATTTCATTTTCATCCAAGGCTGGTTTTTCAGCTTTAATTCTATTATAACCTGCTTTATCATAATCACCCATCTTGCCAACAATACTTTTGATTCTATTCAAAGCATCTGCATCATCTTTCGCTTTAAAATCGGTCACACCAGAAATTTCACAATGCGTAGTTGCGCCACCTAAGGTTTCATTATCAATGGTTTCACCAATGGCTGCTTTCACCAAATAACTTCCAGCAAGGAAAATACTTCCGGTTTTATCCACAATAAGAGCTTCATCGCTCATAATAGGCAAATAAGCTCCACCAGCGACACAGCTTCCCATAACAGCCGCAATTTGCGTAATTCCCATGCTACTCATGATCGCATTATTTCTGAAAATTCTTCCGAAATGCTCTTTATCCGGGAAGATTTCGTCCTGCATTGGTAGATACACACCTGCAGAATCCACTAAATAGATAATCGGTAATCTGTTTTCTATAGCAATTTCCTGTGCTCTTAAATTCTTTTTAGCGGTTATTGGAAACCAAGCTCCTGCCTTTACAGTCGCATCATTGGCAACTACAATACATTGTTTCCCTTGGATATAACCCATTTTAACCACTACTCCACCACTTGGACATCCTCCGTGTTCAGCATACATTCCGTCTCCAACGAAAGCACCAATTTCAATTGCATTTTCTTTATCATCCAATAGATAATCGATGCGCTCACGAGCAGTCATTTTACCTTCAGCATGTAATTTTTGAATTCGCTTTTCGCCGCCGCCCAATTTCACCTTAGCGAAACGTTGTTTTAAATCAGACAGTAAAAGTTTGTTATGATCTTCGTTTTTATTGAAGTTTAAGTCCATGATAGTTGTGTCTATTATTTTTTGCGACGCTAAAGTACGAAAACGTTTTTTTTTAATTCCTTAAAGTTTTTAACATTAATTTTTTTCAGAAACGAACAAACACATCAATTGATAACTATAAATTAAATATGGTTTAACATTCTGTTTAATATAAAGGAACTCTTTTGTAAGTTAAACCAACCCAACATGGAACGAATACTTTTTGTAATAATCCTATCATTCAATCTTGCAGTTCATCCTCAAAATTCAAACAATTTAAAACTGCTAAAGGAAAATTTAAAATCAAGGTCTGTTCGCAATTCTTCAGAGAACAGCATCACGCGAAAAATTCAAATTGGACATATTTATGAAGCTAATGGATTTTATTCGGATGCATTGAAATATTACAATCAGGTTTTGGACAGTTATACAACAAAAAGCAAGGACAGTTTATATGTGATTGTAAACAATAAAATAGGAACTATTTACAAAAACACAAAGCAATATAAAAGCGCTGCAGGATTTTATAATGAAGCCATTAAAATCTCAAAACAACTAAATTATAATTTAGGATTAGCCAATTCATTGAGTTTATTAGGAGCTAATTATGAAAAACAAGGAAATTACCTAAAAGCATTAGAACTTGAAAACAAAAGTCTGTTCTATCTATCAGCTAAGCATCATGCATTTGAAATAGCGAATGTATATGAAAACATAGGAAGTATTTATGAAGACCTATTTCAGCTGGAAAAAGCCTCTTTTTATTATCAAAAAACCTATTCGTTTTTCAAAGGAACAAATACAAAAGAAGAAGCTAATATTTTAAACAACATAGCGGATATTTACAGAAAAAATGACGAATTAAACAATGCCATTCAGATTACGAACCAATCGTTGGCCTTAGCAAAAAAGTTAAAAGACATTCATTTACAAGAAAGCGCTTATAAAGATTTAGCCAAAGTATATGCACTCCAAGAAAATTACAAAAAAGCCTATGACTACCGTATTGAAGCCGAAAAATTCAAGGAACAAGCACTTATAAATGAAAATAAAAACCAAGTGAATCTTTTACTCACAGATTTTGAAATTGACCGAAAAGAATCACAGATTAAAATATTAGAAGAGCAGAACAAATCGGGTAAAATGCAATTATTACTGCTAATTATTATTGCAGCATCAATAATTACCATTATGCTTCTTGTTTATTTATCGATCAGAAAGAAGAAAATAGCCAATGAGAAAATTCAGCGGTACCAACAACAAAAATTACAAGCAGAATTAGAGAAAAAATGGATGGAAGAAAAAAGTCTTCAAAAAAGTCTGGATTTAAAGACAGCAACATTATCCAATTATAGTCTGCACATTGCGCAAAAAAATAAAATTCTATCTGAATTATCTTTAAAACTAAAAAACATGACTGTGAGAAAATCAGTCAATCATGAGGTTTTGATCAAAGATTTGTGTTCTGAAATTGATTTTGTCCTTCATCAGGAAAATGAATGGGAAGACTTCAATATCTTTTTTGAAGAAATCCATCCCAATTACATCAAGAACTTATCCAATGTAGCTATCGAAGATCTTTCTCCAGCCGAATTAAAATTAGGCATTTTACTTCGACTGAATTTATCCTCAAAGGAAATTGCAGCAATTTTACGAGTAACACCAGATAGCGTGCGGGTGGCTCGTCATCGTTTCAGAAAAAAATTACCTATTGATTCCAAGAAAGATCTCATCAATTTTTTATTAGAACTGTAACCTACACTAAGCTTTGTTTTGCTATAGTTTCGGCAATGTAAAATTAAGATTAATGTTGCCTTTCAATTACACTAAAATTCATTCTTGTTGCTTCTTTGTTGCCTTACATTCCTCATTGTAAAACACTGTTATATATAGATTTGCCGAAGAAAATTAAAACTTATCAAATGAAAAATCAAACTATTTTTAAACGGCTTTTTGTAACGGTATTATTACTGTTTTCAATCTCCGAAATGATTGCACAAAATGGCTCGGTAAAAGGAAAAATCATTGATGAAAACCATTTCTCCTTACCGGGCGCAAAAGTCTCCATCGAAAACCTTAAAAAAGAAGTTTACAGTGATTTTGAAGGCAGCTTTTCACTTGTGTCAATTCCAAAAGGAACCTATAACTTGAAAGTGACTTATCTTGGCTTTTCTCCTTATGAAACTTCTGTAGTCATTGAAGAAGGCAAAACATCGAATTTAACTATCAATTTAACTCCTGAAAAAACAGTACTGAATGAGATCGAAGTGGAAGGTTCCCGAACCGATGGTCAGGCAAAAGCACTAAACACACAAAAAAACAAAGAAAACATCACCAATATCATTTCCACAGATCAAATTACTAAGTTTCCTGATTCCAATATTGGCGATGCAGTAAAACGTGTTCCTGGAATTAGCATGCAAGTAGACCAAGGTGAAGCTAGAAACATTATTGTTCGTGGTTTGTCACCACAATTAAATTCAGTTACATTAAATGGAAGTCGCATTCCATCTGCTGAAGGCGATAATCGTAATGTTCAAATGGACTTGATTCCTACAGATATGATTCAAACAGTTGAAGTGAATAAAGCGGTTACACCTGATATGGATGCTGATGCTTTGGGTGGTTCAGTAAATCTGATCACAAAAACATCTCCTCAAAAATTTCGCTTATCAACAACATTAGGCAGTGGTATTAGCTTTATAACAGATAAACGTATTTTAAATGGTTCATTTCTTTTAGGAGACAGAACGAAAAATGGCAAACTAGGATGGTTAGTCTCAACATCTTTCAACGACAGAGATTTTGGTAGTGATAATATTGAATCCGAATGGGATGACGAATTTGAATTCAACAATGGCGATCCAGACAACTTGGAAGAAGCCGATGTAAACCCTTATGCAAAACAAGTTGAAGCCAGAGAATACCTAATTCAGCGTATCAGAAGAAGTTTTTCTGCTAATCTTGATTACAAATTAGACAATGCCAACACATTATATTTCAAGTCGATATACAACTGGCGTGATGATCGTGAAAATCGCTTTGCTTTCGGACAGGAAATTTTAGATGGCGAAGATATTAATGCCGGTGATTTTACAATCGACGGAAACGGAAATCTGCTTTCCTTCCCTATTGAAGCAACTCGTGAGAACAAACAAGGAATTGCAGGCGGACGTAATAAAAGTGCTCGACTGGAAGATCAACGAATGCAAAATTACAGTCTTGGAGGAAACCATTTAATCAATGACCTACAAATGGATTGGTTGACTTCTTTTGCTTATGCTTCGGAGAAAAAAGACCATGAACGTTATGTGGCTTATAAAAGTGAATACAACATCAATTACAACAATAATTCGAAAAAGCCTTGGTTTACTCCTGTTGATGCTTCTGACGCTGATTATACCAATTTTGAATTTGATGAATTGACAGACGAAACCAATCATACCAATGAAAAAGATATTAATTTATTGGTCAATTTTCAATTGCCGATTACATTGGTTAAAGGACAAACCGGAAATTTGAAATTTGGTATTAAAACCAGATTAAAAGACAAAACAAGAAACAATCATTTCACAGAATACAGTCTGCTGGGCTCAGAAATGGAAACGTTGGGTGATATTCCTGTAACCAATTATACGGATTCGGATTTCTTAGCCGGAAGTCAATATCAAACGGGTTATTTTGCTAATGCCAATTTCATAGGAAGCCTGGATTTAAACAATCCTACTCTTTTTGAAGCCGAAGACAAACCGGAAGAATACATCACAGCCAATTTCAATGTAAAAGAAAATGTTTTTGCAGGTTTTACCATGATCAATCAAAAGCTTTCAGATAAGTTGAGTGTATTAGCAGGTGTTCGTATTGAAAATACTTCGATCGAAAGCCAAGGAAACGAAATCATTTTTGACGAAGATGGAGATTTTGAAAGTACAAACTCACTCACAGATAAAAATTCATACACTAATATATTACCTGGTGTTCATTTCAAATATAATATGAATCCCAATACAGTATTAAGAGCAGCTTGGACAAATACTTTAGCGCGTCCTAACTATATTGATTTAGTTCCTTACAAAGAAACCAATCGCGAAGAAGAGGAAATTTATTTAGGAAATCCTAATCTGACTCCTACTACTTCAATGAATTTCGATTTCATGGCTGAACACTATTTTAAATCAGTGGGAATACTTTCCTGTGGTGTGTTTTACAAAAAAATCAACGACTTCATTTATAAATTCCAATCGGAGAATGCTGATGGTTATGATGTTTTCAAGCCAATGAATGGCGACAATGCTTCTGTTTTAGGAGCCGAATTTTCATTTCAAAGGCGTTTGGATTTCCTACCCGGATTTGCTAAAAATTTCAGTATTTACCTAAATTACACACACCTTTCATCCAAAGCCAAAGGAATCAGAAACGAAGACGGAGAACTTCGTGGTGATTTGGATTTGCCACAAGCTACTCCGAACATATTGAATGGTTCCATCAATTATACTACCAAAAGGTTTAGCCTACGTTTATCCGGTAACTTTTCAGATGCTTATTTAGATGAATTGGGCGGACGTTCATTTGAAGATCGCTACTATGATAAACAGTTCTTTTTGGATTTCAACGCAAACGTCAATTTTACTAAAAGCCTAAGTTGCTTTTTGAACTTGAATAATCTGACTAATCAGCCATTACGCTATTATCAGGGAAGCACTTCAAGAGTTTCTCAACTGGAATATTACGGAAAAACACTCAATATGGGTTTAAAATACGACCTTTATTAATCAACACTTTAAAATCATACAATGAAAACATATACCATCATTCTTCTAATCACTGCCTCCACACTATTCAGCTGTAAAAAAGACACACAGTTAGCCGAAATCAAACCGGACGTAATTACTCAAAAAACGATTAATGATACCGATGATCCTGCTATTTGGGTAAATCCGAAAAATCCTTCAGAAAGCATCATTTTCGGAACCGATAAAGAAACCAACGGCGGTATTTATGCTTTTGACTTAAACGGAAAAATCATCGAAAGCAAAACAATCAAAAACTTGAAACGTCCTAATAACGTTGATTTAGCATATGATTTCAAAATTAATGACACATCAACTGTGGCTATTTTGGCTTTTGCCGAAAGAGAAAAACAACAAATACGTATTTATTCAGTTCCAGATATGAAACCTTTGGATAACGGCGGGATTAAGGTATTTACTGACGAAACCAAACCAAATTACAAATTGCCAATGGGAATTGCTTTTTACCACTCACCGATTGATAAAAAAATGTATGCAATCGTTGGAAGAAAAGAAGGTCCGAAACAAAACTATTTGTATCAATACGAATTACAAGCGGTTAACAATCAAATCAAAGCCGTTTTGGTTCGCAAATTTGGAAGTTTCAGTGGTAAAAAAGAAATTGAGGCTATCGCTGTCGATGCAGAAAATGGTTTCATTTATTATTCTGATGAAGAATTTGGAGTTCATAAATACTATGCTGAACCATCCAAAGGAAATAAAGAAGTATCACTTTTTGGTCAGGATAAATTCCAAACCGATATCGAGGGAATTGCTATTGCAAAAACTTCAGAAAAAGACGGTTACATCATAATATCAGATCAACAGAGAGGAACCTTTAACGTATTTGACAGACAAACCAATCAGTTCATTAAAGCCATTGATTTAACTACAGTTGAAACCGATGGATGTGATGTAACAACTTCCAGTTTAGGTTCTAAATTTCCAAATGGAATTTTTGTAGCAATGAATGATTCAAAAGAATTCTATGTATATGACTTCAGAAAAATACTGAAAGAAATACAAAAGTAAGTTGTGTAGTTTTTTTTTAGACGAAGAGGGTTGAATTTCAATCCTCTTTGTTGTTTTACAACTAATTACTGTTTATTTTTGCTTCACTTCAAATTAAATTCGTCTCCTTCAATATTATCAAATGGTTATTAAAATGTTAATAAGAGTTTGATGTTAACTTAATAATTTCTTAACATACTACTTCTACTTTTGCACCATTAAAAATAAAACTTATGAACCTAAACAGTATCTTTCAATTTTTAGTACCAAAAGACACTAAATTTTTCCCATTATTCGAACAAGCTAGTGGCACTTTAGTAATTTTAGCAGAAACACTGCACGAAGCAGTAAATGCTCCAAAAGAAGAAAGAGAAAACTACTTCAAGAAAATTGAAGAATTGGAAAACAAAATTGAGAACATTACTCATAAAACACAATTGGAATTAAGCAAAAATTTCATTACTCCATTTGACAGAGAGGACATCAATGCTTTAATCAGATCGATTGATAATGTGGCAGATAACATGCATGGTGCAGCAAGCAGAATGCGTTTGTACCAAGTAGAGAAAATTACAAAATCAATCCGTAAGCTAACTGAAATCAATTTAGAAGCTTGTCAATTAATTCATACTGCAGTTAAAGAATTAAAAGATTTAAAGAATCATGGTTCTATTAAAGCAATCTGTAAAAAAATCAACAAGTTAGAAAGCAAAGGTGATGTGGTTTTTGACAAAGCGGTTGCTGATATTTTCGAAAATGAATCAGATGCTATCAAAGTGATTAAATACAAAGAAGTATTATCAGCTCTTGAAATGGCTTCTGACAGATGTAAAGGAGTTTCAAACGTAATTGAACAAATTTCTGTTAAACATTCTTAATATCGATTTTTCGATTATATACGTATGACTTTACTTATTATCATCATAGTTTTAGCCTTATTATTTGATTATATTAATGGCTTTCACGATGCAGCAAATTCCATTGCAACCATTGTTGCCACTAAAGTTTTAACTCCGTTCCAAGCAGTAGCATGGGCAGCGTTTTTCAACTTTCTAGCCTATTGGGTTTTTGGATTTGGTGTAGCAGATACAGTAGCAAAAACAGCCAGTACTTCCAATATTGATTTGGTTGTAATCTTAGCCGGTATTATTGCTGCGATCATTTGGAACTTATTTACATGGTGGAAAGGAATTCCTTCTTCATCGTCACACACATTAATTGGTGGATTTGCAGGAGCTGCTTTAGCACATGGATTTTCGGGAAGAGTAATGGATCCTGAACATTCAGGTTTGGCAATTGTAAACTGGTTCAAAGCGGCTAAAGAAGGAGAATTATTACCTAGCGGTGTTTTAGTTGTAATTGCCTTCATTGCTTTAGCACCTTTATTAGGTATGCTTATTTCTTACTTAGTTTCGCTTTGGTTTATGTATTCAGCGAAAAAAAGTATCTATCCTAAAATTTTTACGGTTTCTTTCATGCTTGCAACAATTTGGTTTTTATCAATCGTAATGAAAGGTTATGATAAAATCAAAAAACCGAGATTTGATTCCCACTTTTGGAGTGTAGTTGGAGAACCTGAGAACATTAAATGGTTATTGGTAGGTTTTATCATCTTCAGCTTAAGCACAATTTGTTTATTATTCAGCAGTTTTTCTGCAGGTAAAGCGGAAACAATTTTAAAGAAAACACAGTTATTATCTTCAGCTGCTTTCAGTTTAGGACATGGTGGTAACGATTCACAGAAAGTAATGGGAATCATTGCAGCAGCTGTTGCCGTTTACATTAATACAAGTGGAATCGACGTAATGGCAATGCCGGATTGGTTACAAGTAGTATTACCATCAGAAAAAAACGGAGTTAAAATAGATGGACAAATGCCAGGTTGGATTCCTTTAGCATGTTACACCGTTATTGGATTAGGAACTTTAAGTGGTGGGTGGAAAATTGTTAAAACAATGGGATCTAAAATTACTAAAGTTACCGCTTTTGAAGGTGTAGTTGCTGAATCTGCTGGAGCTTTAACCCTATTCATTACTGAACACTTTAAAATTCCAGTATCAACAACACACACTATTACAGGTTCAATTATTGGTGTTGGTGTTACTAAACGTGTATCAGCAGTACGTTGGGGTGTAACGGTTAATTTATTGTGGGCTTGGATTTTAACAATTCCCGTTTCTGCACTATTGGCAGGTATACTATATTATTTCATAAGAATATTTATCTAAAATAAATATTGTTTAAAAAGAAGAGGCTATTCTTAGTCTCTTTTTTTTAAACCAATTTTAAAAAAATAACACATTCATAAAACACACACAACTTTTACAAAACAATAATTCATTACAACTAACTACTTAACAAATGAGAAAAATAGTTCAATTTACATTCCTGCTTTTCTTTCTTCAGGGAGTAACGCTTCATGCGCAAATAACTATAACACAGAACAAGAATGATAACGATTTGAAGTTGTCAGCACTACCCTATTACAGCTTTGGTAAGGGTGTTGGGTTGACTTCACCCGACAGTTTATTCCAATTCAATATTAGATTCAGATTACAAAACAGAGTTACTTATATTGAAAATGAGGATGAAAAACCCGCTTATGATGGTCAAATCAGAAGACTAAGACTTCGATTTGACGGATATGTTGGTAATCCTAAATTCTTATATGCCATCCAACTATCTTTTGCACCAGGCGATGTTGGAGAAATTGTTGAAGGAGAAAACATCAATATCATTCGAGATGCAGTAGTATTTTACAGACCGAATAAGAACTGGAATATTAGTTTCGGGCAAACAAAATTGCCGGGAAATAGGCAACGTGTGAATTCTTCAGGAGGTTTACAATTAACAGACAGAACAATAAACAACGGTAAGTTTACTATTGACAGAGATTTTGGTTTTCAGGTACATAATATGAATGAGTTTAAAGATAAATTCTCCTACAATCTTAAAGCCGCTGTATCAACGGGAGAAGGTCGAAATGTTACCAAGAAACCTGATGATGGTGTTGCAGTTACAGGTAAAATTGAGTTGATGCCTTTAGGCGCATTTTCGAAAGATGGAACCTATTTTGAAGGAGATGTTATAAGAGAAAAAAAACCTAAACTATTATTTTCAGGAGCATTTCAACAAAATAACCATGCCCGAAAAACACAAGGACAATTAGGTAATTATTTGTTTGAAAACAGAACCATGAAATCTGTTTTATTAGACGGAATGTTCAAATACAACGGCTGGGCTGCCATGGCAAGTTATATGTCAAGAACCACTAATGACGATGCTATCACCATCAACCCTGACGATATAACTGAAAGTAACTATGTGTTTGTAGGTGATGGTTTCGATTATCAGTTGAGCTACAACACACTATCTAACTATGAATTCATAGCCCGTTATTCTACACAGAAAGTTGGAGAAGATATTAAAAATTTAGCTCCGGATTCAAAACAATTGAGCTTAGGTGTAACGAAATACATTTGGGAACACACATTTAAACTACAAAGTGAAATTTCATTTGATAAATTGACTTATTTTGATGGTAGTTCCAAAAACAATTGGTACCTACGCTTTCAAGTCGAAATCGGAATATAAAATAAAAATCCTGCTTAGGCAGGATTTTTTATTACTAACTGTTTTAATATTTCTTTTCGCTTTATTTTTCCGGTTTCTGTTTCAAGAAATTTTGCAATAAAAAAAAACTTTTTGGGCTTTTCATATTTGGTCAAAGTGTCAAAAAAAACTTCATCTATTTCACATTCTTCTCCCTCAACAACCAAAACCACTTTCTCTCCTAATTTTTCATCAGGAATACCACCAACAAAAAATCGTTGAGTAATATTCTTGGAAATTTTTTCTTCAATTGCTTCCGGAAAAAGTTTGATTCCACCACTATTAATAACATTATCCACTCTTCCGTTCCAAATAAATTCAGTTTCAGAAAGAATTGTTACTAAATCATTCGTTATGATTCTATCCTTATTTAATTTTGGAGCATCAATGATTAAACATCCTCTGCTATCTATTGAAATCGTTACACTCGGTAAAACGGTAAAAGTTTGATTCCCAACTCTTTTGGCTGCAATGTGAGTAACCGTTTCGGTCATGCTATAGGTTTCATATGCTTTACATTTGGTTGCCATAATTTTTGCACTCAAATCAGGATTTACTTTAGCACCACCAATAATCACTTGACCTATTTGATTCAATTTATCCAAAGAATTTTCAACCTGAAGCGGAACCATGGCAACAAAATCATATTCCTTATCACTATTTTCCAAAGGGTTTGATTTCGGTTCAACCAAATCAATTTCCAAACCTAAAACCATAGCACGAACCAACATCATTTTTCCTGCAATATATTTCACAGGCAAACAACATAAGGCTGAATTACCAGAATGCAAACCAAAAAATACACCAGATGCCAATGCTGAATTGACCATCGCCTGTTTTTTAACATTTATCAACTTAGGTTTCCCTGTTGTTCCCGATGTTTGAACTTTGATATAATCCTTATCATCCAACCAGTTCTGTAAAAAAGTGCCTACATCTTTAAGATATTCTTCTTTATCGTTTACAAAACCAGAAGCAATATCATATAATTCCTTGTTAGTAAAATAGGAACCGTTTAGTTTGAATTT
>DATEDY010000202.1:0-4587 GCA_035281405.1 Flavobacterium sp. | reverse complement strand
AAAGTTCGAATTGAAACTGCCCAAAATGGGAGAAAGTGTTGCGGAAGCAACGGTAACCAACTGGTTGAAAAAGGTTGGAGATAAAATTGAAATGGATGAAGCGGTACTTGAAATCGCTACTGATAAGGTAGATAGTGAAGTACCTTCAGAAGTGGCGGGAACGCTGGTTGAAATTCTTTTCAATACCGATGATGTGGTACAAGTAGGTCAAACTATCGCTATTATTGAGACTGAAGGAGGCGCAGTTATTGAAGCTCCAAAAGCAGATGCTGCTGCACCTGTAGCAGAAGTAGTTAAAACGGTTGAAGCGGCTAAAGAAGCTGTAGCCGCGGCAGATTTTTCTGGTTCTGATAAATTTTTCTCACCATTAGTGAAAAACATCGCTAAAGAAGAAGGTGTGTCTGTGGCTGAATTGGAATCAATTCAAGGATCTGGTAAAGATGGTCGCGTGAACAAAGAAGATTTATTGAATTATATTAAAAATAGAGGTAGTAAACCAGCGGAAACTCCAGTTGCAGTTACTCCAAAGGCGGTTGTTGCTCCGGTACAGCCATCAGCGCAAGCGGTTCCTGTTTCTGTAAATGGTGGTGATGAAATAGTGGAAATGGACAGAATGCGTAAGCTGATCTCTAAATACATGGTGGAATCAGTACAAACTTCTGCACACGTTCAATCGTTCATCGAAGTGGATGTAACGAACATCGTAAAATGGAGAGATAAAGTAAAAAATGCTTTCGAAAAAAGAGAAGGAGAGAAATTGACGTTCACGCCAATCTTCATGGAAGCGGTTGCAAAAGCATTGAAAGATTTCCCTGGAATGAATATTTCAGTGGAAGGAGAGTATATTGTTAAAAAGAGAAATATCAACTTAGGTATGGCGGCTGCTTTACCAAATGGAAACTTAATCGTACCAGTAATTAAAAATGCGGATCAATTGAATTTGGTAGGTATGGCAAAAGCAGTTAACGATTTGGGTAACCGTGCAAAAGCTGGTAAATTAAAACCAGACGATACACAAGGTGGTACTTATACAGTAACGAATGTGGGAACTTTTGGTTCTGTTTTCGGAACGCCAATTATCAATCAGCCACAAGTGGGTATTTTAGCTTTAGGCGCAATCAGAAAAGTACCTGCTGTTATTGAGACACCGGAAGGTGATTTCATTGGAATCCGTCAAAAAATGTTTTTATCACACTCTTATGATCACAGAGTAGTGGACGGAGCATTAGGAGGAAGCTTCGTGAAACGCGTTGCAGATTACTTAGAGGCTTGGGATATCAACAGAGACATTTAATCTGAAATCATAATTTGAAAGAACCACGCGTGTTGCGTGGTTTTTTTATATTTGCATATCATTTACACAAACATGGAACTAAAACTAAACAGACCTATTTGCTTTTTCGATTTGGAAACTACTGGAATTGACGTAGCTCGGGATCGAATTGTTGAAATTGCAATTGTTAAAATTTATCCTAACGGAAATAAAGAAAGTAAGACGTGGCTGGTAAATCCTACCATTCCAATTCCACCTCAGGCTACTGCTGTTCATGGTATTTCTAATGAAAAAGTAGCTAACGAACCAACTTTTAAAGAATTGGCTTCGCAAGTGCATAATATGATTAAGGATTCTGATTTGGCAGGATTCAATTCAGACCGATTTGATATTCCTTTATTGGCGGAAGAATTATTGCGTGCTGAGGTTGATTTCGATATGAAGAACCGAGTTTCTGTTGATGTTCAGACAATTTTTCACAAAATGGAAGAAAGAACGCTAAGTGCGGCGTATAAATTTTATTGTGGACAAAGTTTGGAAAATGCGCACAGTGCTGCGGCAGATACAGAAGCGACTTATGAAATCTTGAAAGCGCAATTGGAACGCTATCCGGAGTTGGAAAACGATATGAAGATGTTGTCAGAATTTACAACACGTAAAAAATCAGTGGATTTTGCCGGTTTTATTGCTTTGAATGAAGATGGACAGGAGGTTTTTACTTTTGGAAAGCATAAAGGCGCATTGGTTGATGAGGTGTTGGAAAAAGAACCCGGTTATTTTGGATGGATTCAAAATGCGGATTTTCCATTATATACTAAAAAAGTTCTGACAGGGATTAAATTAAGAAAATTGAATACTAAACAGTAACAGAGAAAGAGTAATTGATTATTAGTTGTTGTTAATGGCTAAGTTAATTACGAATCACTTTTACAATTATTAATAAAATGAAGATAATCTGTATAGGTCGCAATTATGCTGACCATATTTCGGAATTAAGTAATGAGCGTCCAAGTGAGCCGGTTGTTTTTATGAAGCCGGATACGGCAATATTACCGAAACAATTTCCGTTTGTAATTCCGGAATTTAGTAATGATGTGCATCATGAAGTGGAGATTTTGGTGAAAATCAATAAAGTAGGAAAGTATATCGATGCTAAGTTCGCTCATAAGTATTATGACGAAATTGGTTTAGGGATTGATTTTACAGCTCGTGACCTTCAAAGTCAATTAAAAGAAAAAGGACTGCCTTGGGAAAAAGCAAAGGCATTTGACGGTTCAGCGGTAATAGGTGACTTTTTATCGAAAAAAAAATTTAGTTCGTTAGAAAATCTTAACTTTGAGTTAAGAAATAACGCACAAGTTGTTCAGCAGGGCAACACAAGTATGATGCTGTGGAAAATAGATGAGTTAGTCGCTTATGTTTCACAGTTTTTTACTTTAAAAACCGGGGATGTTATTTTTACGGGAACCCCGGCCGGCGTGGCAAAAGTGAATCCGGACGATGTACTGGAAGGCTTTATTGAAAATGAACAATTATTTAAGATTCAGGTAAAATAATGGCAATACATTATAATTTAGCAAAAGTTTATGCGATCTCAGATGACGATAAAGATTTCGTCTTACAAATTATTAATTTGTTTGTAGATGAAATTCCTAACGACATCAAAGAAATGAAAGAAGGAATAAAAGAAAAAGATTATGCCCGAGCGTATAGTTTTGCGCACAAAACAAAACCTACTTTGGACTTGTTAGGGATGGATGCTGCTAAGGAAGAAATTCTTCAAATTGAGCAGTGGACTAAAGACAAGGGTAAGAAAAAAGAAATTAAAGAAATCTACAAAAGCCTAAAGAGTAGAGTTGATTTGGCTTTGGAAGAAGTGAAGAAAGATTTTAGTTTGTAATCTGAGCGCTTTTTAACTGAGTCTTTATAATCCTTAAATTTTATTTTAAAAGATGAAAGCAGCCATTGTTACTATTGGTGATGAGATTTTAATTGGCCAAATTGTCGATACCAATTCTGGTTTTATAGCTAAAGCATTAGATAAAATTGGAATTGGTGTTCATGAAATGCTTTCTATCTCAGATGATAAACAACATATTCTGAATACACTTTCCAATCTCCAGAATAATGTTGACTTAGTCATTCTTACCGGCGGTTTAGGGCCAACCAAAGATGATATCACTAAAAAAACATTAAGCGATTATTTTAATGATACATTGGTGATTCATGACGGAGTTTTGGCGCATGTGACCCAAATGATCGAGCAGTATTTCAAAAGACCAATTACACAATTGAATAGGGATCAGGCTTTGGTGCCTTCTAAAGCTGAAGTGCTATTTAATCAAGTGGGAACGGCACCTGGAATGTGGATGGAAAAAGAAGGGACTGTTTTTGTTTCTTTGCCCGGTGTGCCTTTTGAGATGAAATATTTGATTGAGAATGAAGTTGTTCCAAGGTTGATTTCAAAATACGAAAGGCCTTATATTATTCATAAAACCTTACTGACTTACGGAGTGGGCGAAAGCTTGCTTGCTGAAAGAATTGAAGCATGGGAAGATAATTTGCCTGAATTTATTAAATTGGCTTATCTCCCAAGTCCTGGTCGTGTGCGATTGCGAATGTCGGCACGTGGAACTAATGAAGAGATTCTGCAGAAGGCTTTAGCATTGCAAATCGATAAATTAAAACCACAAATAGTGGATTGCCTGGTTGGTTTTGAAGAAGAGGATACCCTTGAAGTGGTTTTGGGAAGATTGCTCACTCAGAAGGGATTGACTATAGCGACAGCTGAAAGTTGTACCGGCGGAAAAATTGCAGCAACCTTAACTTCAGTTGCGGGAGCTTCTGCATATTTTAAAGGAAGTGTAGTGAGTTATGCTACAGAAGTAAAAGAAAATGTATTAGGGATTTCTTCTCAAATGATTGATGAAAATTCAGTAGTAAGTGCGGCTGTTGCTGGAGCAATGGCTGAAAATATACAGCGATTACTGAAAGCGGACTTTGCAGTTACTACTACCGGAAATGCAGGTCCGGCTAAAGGAGATGATGCAGCAGATTTAGGAACAGTTTTTATAGGAATTGCCACACCAAAAGGAGTCTTTACCGAAGAATTTAACTTTGGTCAACCTCGTGAAAAAGTGATTGATAGAGCCGTAAATAAAGGCTTAGAGCTAATTTATAAAGAAATTTTAAAAAACTACTAAAAATTATTTGCTACTAACGTTTCTTTTTTGTTACTTTGCACCCTGATTTTGAATAACGATAAAAGATAAGCATAATGTCAAGAGTTTGTGACCTTACAGGAAAAAGAGCGA
>DATEDY010000201.1:0-2341 GCA_035281405.1 Flavobacterium sp. | reverse complement strand
ACGATGGAAACGCGCGACACACAACTCTTGGATTGGAGAGGCGATACCTTAGGAATGGTCAATTCACAATCTTCCATTGAAGAAACTTTTCAAAATCAAACCATTAGGCCTATTCTGAAATTACAGAATGATTTATTGATTCAGGTTTTTATCAACTATGCCATTAAGCAAAAAAATGTTTTTTTCAGTTTAACTCCGGAAAAGAAACTGAACTATATTGAAAATGTAATTCAGAAAGACATCAAATTCAGAAACTCTTTAAAAGGAATGATTATCGCTCTTTTTACTGTTGAAGAGTATTTAGAATACATCAAAAATTCATCAAACATAAACAAAAGAATGATGAATTTGCTAATTGAGCGATTGAAAAGCCAAGTGCAATTATTAGAAGAATAACCTCTTGATTAATAAATAGGTTCCCCGTTTAAATTTGTTCCGAGTACATCACTCATGTAGTCAAAAAAGGGTCTCATTGCAGCAAAAGTATTTAAAACCTCATTCTTAAAATGAGTGTCAGTTACTTCTTTGTCGGTAAAACGGCGATAGACTAAATATTGTTTTTTTCGGATTAGATCAATAGCCGGATGTTCTTTGTCAAAATCTTTCGGAGCTGTTTTTAATTCAGCGCCTTGCAACGTTCCAAAATGCTTTACAAAATTTTCTTCAGCAATAATTGCACGAATTTCGGTATCATCCAATTCAAATTCTTTTCGGATTCGTTTTAAATCTTCTGCATTTGGTTCCCAGAATCCACCACCAATAAAGCTGGCTCCAGGTTGAATATGTAAATAATAACCACCTCTTAAATAAGGTTTCGTTCTGTCATAACTAACACTGAAATTATTTTTATAAGGTGTTTTGTCTTTAGAAAATCGGATATCCCTGTAAATACGGTGAATTTGCATTTTTTCAAGATTATCTTTAATCGAAAGTTCGTTATTTACTTCATGGAAAAACGATTTAATCACATTTTGATGCTTTTCAAATCGTTTTTTTTGTTCGTTAAACCAATCTCTATTGTTATTTTGTGCCAGTTCTGTTAGAAAATCCAGTTCCGTTTTTGTAATCATTTTTTTTATTTTAAAAATACCAAAATTCTATCCGCACTTCCAAAATTATTTAGCTCTTTCTTTTAAAACCGTTATTACATCATCTAGTCGGAATCCTTTTGCCTGCAATAGAATCAAATAGTGAAATAATAAATCGGCGCTTTCATTAAGAAATAAAACATCATTATTATCTTTTGATTCTATAACCATTTCGACTGCCTCCTCTCCTACTTTTTGAGCTATTTTATTAATCCCTTTCCCGAACATGGACGCCACATAACTTTTCTCCAAGGTGCTATTTTCTTTTCTGCTGGCAATTGTTTCTTCCAAATTTGAAATAAATCCATAAGTTTTACTATTCTTTTCCGCCCAGCAAGTATCTGCTCCTTTGTGGCAGGTTGGGCCCATTGGTTTTACCTGAAACAAAAAAGTATCATTATCACAATCCAGTGCATAACTTTCCATCTTCAGGAAATTACCACTCTCCTCACCTTTTGTCCATAACCGGTTTTTGGAACGGGAAAAGAAAGTTATGTTTTTAGTACTCAAAGTTTGAGCAAAAGATTCCTCATTCATATAACCTAACATCAGGACATTTTTAGTTTCAAAATCCTGAATAACAGCCGGAATCAGCTGGTTTTCGTTTTTTGTAAAATCGGGCTTCATATTCTCATTAGTATTTTTTGTTGTTGTAAAAATTGTTTTAATTCCGTAATCTTAATTTCGTTGAAATGAAAAACACTTGCGGCTAAAGCAGCATCTGCATTTCCGAGAGTAAAAGCATCTGTAAAATGAGCCATAGTTCCGGCACCCCCGGAAGCAATAACAGGTATATTTACTACTTCCGAAAGGCGGGCTAAAGCATCATTAGCAAATCCGTTTTTAGTTCCATCATTATTCATGGATGTAAACAAAATTTCTCCTGCACCACGGAGTTCCACTTCTTTAGCCCATTCAAACAAATCAATATCTGTCGCTACTTTTCCGCCAACCAAATGCACTTTCCACTGATTATTAATCCTTTTAGCATCGATTGCGACGACAATACACTGCGACCCAAACTCTTTCGCTAAATCATTAATCAATTGCGGATTGTTAACTGCCGATGAATTGATGGAAATTTTGTCTGCACCATTCTGAAGAAGCAATCTCACATCCTCAACGCTAGAAATTCCGCCTCCTACCGTGAAAGGAATGTTAATAGTTTTGGCTATTTCCCTGACCAAAGGAATCAGGGTTTTTCTACGTTCTTCAGTGGCTGAAATATCAAGAAAGACTAATTCATCGGCTCC
>DATEDY010000200.1:0-2291 GCA_035281405.1 Flavobacterium sp. | reverse complement strand
ATCAACGGTTTTGGAGTATTTGATGCGGCCATTTTTGGTAAAGATCATTTGTTTTTTGTACAAAAGTCTTTTCTGATTATTGGCTTTAATATATATTTCTTCGGTTCCCGATTTTATTCCTTCAGGCAGCATTCGTTGCTTCCTATACTTTTTTGTAGCACAGGATTGTAGTGATATGAGTACGATGAAAAAGAATAACACTCTCATAATTGTATCGTTTATGCGACACACTAAGTTACTGATTTTAAGTGTTTAAAACCGAATGATACTATTGAAAGTTAACCCAAGTCGCTCAATTCAAGTATTTACTATGTGTTGGCCTTAGCATTCCATTTTTTAACACCACCAATCAGGAACAATAGTCCAATTGCTATCGCAATGATTGAATACAGTGTTTCCAGAGAGGCATTGGCTTGTTGAATTTGCATATCTGCAATCAATTCACCTATTCCACGGAAAAGATAAATGGCTGCAATAACGAAAATGATCGGTTTTAAATAGGGTAACTCTTTGAGTTTGCCATCAGCGGATAAACCATAGAGCCCGAAGATAAAAAAGAATACCGCAACAAAAACAGTTAACAGATAGGGTAAGGAAGCGTGCGTTTGTGCCAGTTCAATCATTTCTTTACCTATTCCGGTCACTTCAAACATTTTCTCTGCCCAAAATAATCCAATAAGATGTCCGAGTGCAATGACTATGTTGATATAGCCGCCAATTTGTAACATACGCTTTTGTTTATAAAAACAAATGTAATGTTTTGTAAGTTAAAACTTATATTAAGTTTGTAGTATTACTATAATCATTTTAATCAGAATACTAAAAGGAAGTATCATACTGTATGTAACTTCGTTGGCGATACACCATACTGGTTTTTAAAAGCATATGAAAAATGAGACAAATCTTCAAAGCCCACTTCAAGGTAGACTTCAATTGGTTTTTTCTTTTTTTCTTTCAGTTGATAGTAAGCCAGTTCGAGCCTTTTCTGGGTCAGCCACTTTTGAGGAGTAGTATGGAATAACTTTTTGAAATCCCGATTGAAAGTAGACAAACTGCGACCGGTGAGATACCCTAATTTTTCGAGTGGCATGTTGAACATGAAATTACGCTCCATGAAATGAATCAGGTCAATTTTTCCCGGTTCGTCAAAATGGGCCAGTACATTGTCGACATTTTGGTCAATTTCTCTAAGGATACTTATGGCTTCTGTTATTTTTAAGTTGGCCAAATCTTCCGAAATTCCGTTTTTTAAATCAAAATAGGGAACTAATGATGTCAAGCAGCTTTCCAATAAAGGATGATTGCTGAAACTGTAAATTTTGTGTTCCGTAATAGGTTTCTTGTTCAGCTCAATTTTTTCGTAAAATTGCTTTAACCGTTCAACCGATAGATGCATCACTACTGTTTTATGTGGCTCTCCGTTTGTAGGGTAGTTGAGGACTGTGGCTAACTGGTTTCTGGGGATTAAAAAAATATCCCCTTTCTTAAAACTAAATGTTTGGTCATATTGGATGATTTTAGTTTCACCGGATAAAAACCAAACGAGCATATGGTCATCAAAAGTGATATCCGACTTAAAGAACTTGTCTTCATAGCAGGAAAGTTTTATGTCTGAGGTCAGATATTTTGATTCATGTTTCATAATTGAAACTGTTTAATTAGTTTTAAATGATGAAGTTATAAACAAAGATAAAAAGTAAATGGGGTTTTACTTTGTTTACAATGTCCTATTTAAAGAATAACCTGCTCCTAAAATAAGCAGGCGGTTCTTTAAATTTTCTTTTCTGGTTTAAATGCTGAATGTTATCCCAGTCATTTCTTCACTAATCACCCACAATTTTTTGGCATTTGTCTCATCTAATGAATACAATTCGACACCTTTCTCTCCAAAGTTCTCTTCAGTGGCTAAAGAGGCAATATCCCCATCTTCACAGTAAACACCTCCAATTGTATTCAGTAGCGGACTGGTAGCACACCATACCGTTGTGGCGGCTCCTTGTGGAATTGATTTCAATCTGGCGGCTACTTCGGGAATCAGGTTGCCATCAGTATCCAAGTAACCCATCTTTTGGAATAGTTCCAATGAAGCTTCTCGGGCTAATTCGGTTCCGCCTATCGAACCGGGGTGCAGTGAATAAGCTCTGATGTTGTAGTCCTTTGCCCGGTTATCCAATTCCAGTGCAAATAAATTACTGGCTGTTTTGGATTGACCGTATGCTAATAAGGTTTCATATTCTCTGTGATTGAAATTTGGATCCTCAAAATCGAAAGGAGCCATCTGATGACCCAAT
>DATEDY010000199.1:0-5402 GCA_035281405.1 Flavobacterium sp. | reverse complement strand
TGGTATTTATCTTTATGATTAAGACGCAATTTCAAGTCTTTTCAATAAATTTTTCGTTAGTGCTTCTTCCACATACTGCTTATCGATATGCAATTCTTTATCATCAGAACTTGGTATTTCATACATAGCATCAGTCAGAATGGCTTCACAAAGCGAACGCAATCCTCTCGCACCCAATTTGTATTCCAAGGCTTTATCTACAATATAATCCAAAGCCTCATCGGTAATTGAGAACTCAATTTCATCCATGCCAAACAGTTTTTTATACTGCTTAATTAAGGCATTTTTAGGTTCGGTTAAAATCGCACGAAGTGTCGCTTTATCCAACGGATCCATGTGGGTTAATACCGGTAGACGTCCAATGATTTCGGGAATTAATCCGAATTCTTTGATATCTTTCGGAATAACATATTGCAATAAATTGGTTTCATCAATTTTATCAGTTTCTTTTGATGCGCTGTAACCCATAGCCTGACGGTTCAATCGTTTCGAAATGATTCTTTCAATACCATCGAAAGCACCACCTGCAATGAATAAAATATCCTGCGTGTTTACCTCAACAAATTTCTGATCCGGGTGTTTTCTTCCCCCTTTTGGCGGAACGTTAACAACAGTTCCTTCCAAAAGCTTTAAAAGCGCTTGTTGCACACCTTCACCCGATACATCACGGGTAATTGAAGGATTATCGCTTTTACGGGCAATCTTATCGATCTCATCAATAAAAACGATACCTCTTTCAGCTTTAGACACATCATAATCAGCAGCTTGCAGCAAACGTGTCAAGATACTTTCCACATCTTCACCCACGTAACCAGCTTCAGTTAAAACAGTTGCATCCACAATAGCCAAAGGAACATCTAACATTTTAGCAATGGTTTTCGCTACTAATGTTTTACCGGTTCCCGTCTGACCAGCCATGATAATGTTACTCTTTTCGATTTCGACATCATCACCATGATCTTGTTGCATTAATCTTTTATAGTGATTATAAACCGCAACTGACATCACCTTTTTAGTCTGATCCTGACCGATAACATATTTATCCAGAAAAGCTCTGATCTCTTTAGGCTTTTTCAGCACTAAATCAGAACTGGTTCTAGCGATACCGCTGGTTTTCATTTCTTCCAAAACAATACCATGCGCCTGCTCGATACATCTGTCACAAATATGTGAGTTGATACCGGCAATCAATAAGTTTGTTTCAGGCTTCTTTCTTCCACAGAAAGAACATTCTAATATTTCTTTTGCCATTCTTATTTAGTAGGCAGTCACAGTATTCAGTAATCAGTGCAAACCGAGACTGTAAACTGTAAACTGAATTTATCTTCTTAACACTTCATCAATCATTCCGTACTCCTTCGCTTCGTCTGCAATCATCCAATAATCACGTTCGCTGTCTTTGTAAACTTTATCAAAAGGCTGATTTGAATGTTTTGCGATGATGTGATACAATTCATCTTTCAATTTCAACATTTCTTTCAAGTTGATTTCCATATCTGTTGCAACACCTTGTGCACCACCTGATGGCTGGTGAATCATCACTCTTGAATGTGGTAATGCAGAACGTTTTCCTTCAGCACCAGCACATAATAAAACCGCACCCATTGAAGCCGCCATACCGGTACAAATAGTAGCAACATCAGGCTTAATGTACTGCATGGTATCGTAAATACCTAAACCAGCATATACGCTTCCGCCCGGAGAGTTGATATAGATTTGAATATCTTTAGAAGCATCCACGCTTTCTAAAAACAACAACTGCGCCTGAATGATGTTAGCCATATAATCATCAACACCTGTTCCAAGGAAAATGATTCTATCCATCATCAAACGTGAAAAAACGTCCAATTGCGAAATATTCAACTGGCGTTCTTCAATAATATACGGAGTCATACTGCCAACAATTTTGTCATAGTACATACTGTTTACTCCGTGGTGCTTTGTAGCAAATTTTTTAAATTCTTTACCGTAGTTCATTATAAAGTATTTATGAGTTTGTTATTTTAATTCCTCTTTGATGACTAAAATCAGTCAAATTTCATACCTTTTTTAAAGCCTGCCATTTTGTCTATAAAAAAAGCGTCAAATTATACAATCTGACGCTCAAATATAATGATTTTTTGAAGATTATTCTCCGTACATTTCTTTTACAAACTGATCGTAAGAAACTTCTTTTGTTTTAGCGTTGATTTTATCTTTGAATAAGTTCAACATTTTCTCGCTCATTACTTGCTCAGACAAGCGACGCACTTCATCTTGGTTTGATAAAACACGAGCAACGATTCCATTTACATCTTCGTCAGTTGGGTTCATTTGACCAAATTGAGCCATTTGCTTTTTGATGATATCACCAGCATATGCTTTTAACTCATCAAAAGTAATTTGCAAATTATTATCAGCAATGATTTTACCTTCGATTAATTGGTAACGCAAACCGTTTTCAGATTTTGCATATTCTTCTTCTGCTTGTTCTGCAGAAAGTGGATTTTCTCCTGCAACTTGAATCCATTTTTTTAAGAATTCAGCTGGCAATTCTACTTGATGATTTTCTAATAAGAAAGCTGAAGCATCGTTATAAAATTTTTGATCCGCTTGTTGAGCGAATTGTTTTTCAGCATCTTCTTTGATTTTAGCTTTCACTTCTTCCACTGAAGAAACGTTTCCAGCGCCGAATAACTTGTCGAATAATTCTTGATTTAATTCAGCAGGCTCACTTGTAGTAACTTCCTCGATTTTGAAATCAACATTGATATCCAAACCGTGAACATCATCGTGACCAACTTGCAGGTAATCCATTAATTTGTGATCATCATCAAACAAACCTTTAGTACCAACAGTTACCACATCACCAGCTTTTTTACCAATGAATGCTTTAACAGCTGCTTTGCTTTTGAAAATATCCAAAGTAATTTGAGCCGGAGCATTGATTCCTTTTTCTTCGTTGATAAAAGTTCCTCTGATATCATCACCTTCAGCTACTTCAGATTTAGCAATCATTTTACCGAATTGCTTTTGAATTCTTACCACTTGCTCATCCAACATTTTGTCATCAGCAACGATTTTGAAATAAGTCAAGTCATTTTTTCCGTCTAATTTCACATCAAACTGAGGCGCTAAACCCAATTCGAATTCAAATTTGAAATCATCTGCATCCCAGTTGAAATCAGCAGTAAATTTGGGAAGTGGATTTCCTAAAATATCCAACTTTTCGTCAACTAAGAATTTGTTTAAGTTTTCTTGTAATACTTTATTAACTTCCTCAGCTAAAACTGCTTTACCATATTGTTTTTTCACTAAAGACATTGGCACAGCTCCTTTTCTGAAGCCAGGAATGTTAGCGCTTTTACGGTAGTTTTGCAAAACTTTCTCTACATTATCAGCATAATCATTTTTTGCAACTTCTACAGTTACCACAGCGTTTAACGCATCGATATTGGTTTTTGTAATATTCATTATATACGTTTTTTACATACTAAAATTGGGTGGCAAAATTACATAATTTCCACCACCCAACAAATTTTATTTAACTGAAATTTAACCCGCTTATAATTAGTCTTTTATAAACTTGTAAAGTATCCATTGTGAAACCGACAGCAGGATACTAAAAACCACCGCTGTAAAGAAGCTGTTCACATCAAATCCATCAACAAGGAAATCACAAACATAAACCATGACAGCATTAATTACCAGAAGGAACAATCCTAGCGTAAAGAAAGTGATTGGCAGTGTAAAGAACACTAAAATTGGCTTTAGAAAAGTGTTCAAAAGACCTAAAACCACAGCTACAATCAAGGCTGTTGTAATTCCATCCACCTGCACACCAGGCTTTAGGAAATAAGACAATAACAACACTACGATTGTCGAAATCAATAATTTTTTCAATAAGTTCATTATAAATTTTGTTTTGATTTAGTTCGTCAAAAAATGTACCGTTTTTTCAAAAAATTCATTTGGATTTTCGGCATGAAGCCAATGTCCGGCATTTGAAACCGTTACGATTTCAGCATTTGGAAAATGATGGTAAATTGTTTCAAAATCAGAATCTAAAATATAATCCGATTTGTCACCTCGCAAAAATAAAGTTTTTTTGTCAAAATGATTTTCAAAAGGCAAAGCATCACCTATTACTGAAGTATTTTCGGTAAATACTTTTAAATTGAATCGAAAATCAAGTTGTCCTGGCTCAACCCAATACAAGTTTTTCAGCAAAAACTGTCTTGTACCAAAATCATGAATATACCCTGACACAATTTCTTCTGCCTCAGCACGTGAAGGTTTTTTGGAAAAATCGACCGCATTCAAAGCCGTTAATATAGTTTGATGATGTGGCGCGTAAAATTTCGGCCCTATATCCGCCACAATTAATTTATCCACCAATTCAGGGTAATTTGTTGCTAGCAGCATAACCACCTTACCTCCCATTGAATGCCCAATAACGTCTACTTTCTGTAATTGATGAAATTTACAATACTCCACCACATCCTGCACCATGAAAGAATAACCCCATTCTTCCGAATGAAAGCTCTTTCCATGATTTCTTAAGTCCAAAGCATGCACTTGAAAACCCTGCCCCACATATTGCATTGACAATGTTTTCCAATTGTCAGACATCCCTAAAAAACCATGAATAATCAACAAAGGCTTCCCTTCACCCTCAATTTTTGAATGCAGCATCATATTATTTTAATTTTTGCAGATACATATTCACAACGTTCTCCAATCCCAAATACAATGATTCAGAAATTAAAGCATGGCCAATCGAAACTTCAAGCAATCCCGGAATGTTTTGATTAAAAAATTGAATGTTATCCAAACTCAAATCATGTCCGGCATTGATACCCAAATGTAACTCGTTAGCTAATTTAGCAGCAGCTACATACGGTAAAATACCCTCTTTATTTCCTAAACCGTATTGATGCGCAAATGCTTCCGTATACAATTCAATTCTATCGGTTCCGGTTTCTTTAGCACCTTCAATCATTTCCAATACCGGATCTACGAAGATAGAAGTCCTGATTCCGTTTCGTTTAAATTCGGCAATAACCTCTTTCAAATATTCTTTATTTTTAAGCGTATCCCAACCCGCATTGGAAGTCAGCGCTCCAATTGCATCCGGAACTAAGGTAACCTGAGTCGGTTGGCATTCCAAAACTAAATCAATAAAATTATGTTGCGGATTTCCTTCGATATTATATTCAGTATACACCACATCCTTCAAATCACGAGCATCTTGATATCGAATATGTCTCTCATCAGGTCTGGGATGAATTGTAATACCATGAGCACCAAAACCTTGAATTCGTTTTGCAGCTTCCGTCACACTGGGTGTATTACCACCACGAGAATTTCTCAACGTGGCAATTTTATTAATATTTACACTTAATTTACAATTGTTCTGTGTC
>DATEDY010000198.1:0-3354 GCA_035281405.1 Flavobacterium sp. | reverse complement strand
TTCAGTGGCTCCACTATGCTTGATGATATTGTTTATTAGTTCTGATACAATATAATAGATTTTTATTTCGAAGTCTTGATCGAATTTTTTTTCTGTTGGAATTGTTGATTTGTATTGAAATGTCAATAGGGAATTGGAGTTGTTTTCGCATAAATCTTTTATCGCAAATTGCAATCCGAATTTAACTAAAAGTGGCGGAACCAATTCATGTGACAAGTCTCTTACCTTGTCATGTGCTTGTTTTAAGAGCGAACGGGTTTTTCTTAAGTCTGTTCTTTGTTCCGGAGTTAATGATGATTCAAAAGCAGATAAATGCAACCCAACAGAGGATAATGTTGCGCTAACATAATCATGTAAAATTTGAGAAATTTTATTTCGTTCCTGATCTTGACCATCTAAAGTGGCACTAATAATGTTGTATTGTAAATTACTGTCCAAGTCTTTAATGCGGTTTTTTTGCTTTAGCAGTAAATTTTGGTAATAAAAATAAAAAATCACACCTGACAATAATAATAAGAAAGCAAGTAATAAGGTAATTTTTTGATTACGTTTCTGCTTTTCTAAAATGCTTTTCTCTTTTTCTTTGTATTCGTTAGCTGTTTTATCCAGTTGGTATTTGGTTTCAATTTCCTGAGTTGCTTGTTCAACTTTTCCATTCAGGATTAATTCAACAAAATCAAGATACCTATTCGTGTATTCCAATGCATTTTTATAATCGCCAATTTTTTCGTACGCATAAGAAATATTTAACAGACAATTGGATACATTTTTGTGATCTTCATTATTAGGATATAATTTTAAAACTTCTTTGTAAATTTTGATGGTTTCCAAGTAGTTTTTGTCACCTTCCATTAAACAAAGCGCATAATTGATTTTACCAATAGCTATTTCTTGTTTGTTTTTATTGGCCTCAGCTATTTCTAATGATCTTAAACTGAAAAATTTTGCGCGTGTATATTCTTTCCTGCCGAAGTGGTATTTAAAAAAATTATTATTTACTTTAAATTGTTCTGCTAAATCCTTGGAATCTTTACTGTAATAAGCAACTTTATCCAAATAGTATTTTGCACTATCAGATTCAATCATAGAATGGAGCCTGTACAAGCCTTGATTGGCTTTTGAAAGCAAATGTTTTTTATTTAACCTTTCGGCTATTGATCGTGCTAAATGCAAATGTTTTTTCGCCTTATTAAATGCAAATGTAGTAGTGTATAAGTTTCCTATTTTCCAATGGATAGAAACTTGCTTATCCTGTAAATTTTTGCTTTCGGCTATTTCGCGGGATTCGTATAAAATTTTTATTGCATTTTCATAATCCCCAAATTCTTCATAGAGTAATGCCTGTTCAAGCTTCATGTCGCAATATTTTTCAAACTGGTTGGTTTTTAAAAAACGTTCCGTTTGTTTTCTGACATAGTTAATTGCTTTGACAGGTTTATTTTTTTCTTTGTAATAGGTAATAGAATCTGTTTCGGATTTCCCATTTTGAAACCCGAAACAGATATTATGTAATAAAAGAATTATGTAAATCGAATTTTTCAGAAGTAAAGTTTAATCAGTTACAATGGCAGACGGTTTTTTTATAACTATTCCAGAAGCTTCATACTGTTCAAATTTGAAATCTAAACTATTGCTTACCATATTGACAATCTCACTTTGTTCAATGAAAGTGCTTGATGGATTAGTTTCTTTTGGATTTAATCTAATTTCAATGGTGTATTTGCCCCCTGTGAAGTTTAAATTATAATAGCAATTGTCAGGAATGTTGAATACGATTCTGAACTGTGTGCTGTTCTCTTTTTCATAGGTGTAATCACCAAGCATTGTGTAAGTCGCCATGCATTTTTTGTTTTAGTTAATATTAATTAGATTGTGTTTGGTTGCGAAAAGTACAAGTCCTACTGAACTTTTAACTTTTAATTTTTTCATTAGATTTTTACGATGTGTTTCTACAGTATTCGGGCTAATATTTAATAATTCCCCTATATCTTTCCCGCTTTTTTCTTCGCAAATATATCCTAATATTTCTAATTCACGTGTGGTAATGTTTGAAATTACATCCTCTATTCTCAAGGACTCGCGATTGTTATTTTCAGTAAAAATATCGAAAATTTTATCTTTAATATTAGCTGAGAAATATTGACTTCCCTGAGCAACAGTCATTATGGCATCAAGAATGCTTTCACCAGCGCTTTGTTTTGTGAGATAACCACTTGCTCCAAGTTTGATCACTTCTTTGATTAATTTTGGATCATCATAGCTGGATAAGACAATTACTTTGCAGGTGAATCCTTTTTCATTGAATTCTCTTAAGACCTGAATACCATCCTTTTCAGGCATATTGATATCCATAACTAAGATATGCGCATCATTTTGAGCCACTCTTTCTACCAATCCATCGCCGTTTAGAGAAAAGCCGACAACTTCAAAAATAGGGTTTGTTCTTAGAACGGCTAACAATCCGTCGATTAAAACTTGATGATCATCAGCTAGGTGTATTTTGATTTTGGTATCCATAAATATGTCATGTATGTTTTTCAAATGTAAAAGATTAATAGTTCACTTGAAATACTCTTAATTAATGATTTTTATATCACTAAAATTGGTTAGAAAACTAATTAAATTTAGTGAAAAAAACTAGAGTAAAATAAAAAAGCTAACCAATTTTGGTTAGCTTTTTCTCGCACTAATAAACTAAGATGATAGGTTTATCTTAATCGATCCACAGATTTTACGAGATCTTCGTCCTTTTTGATGGCTCTATTAGCTAAAGCTAACAGAAAGATAGATAGAACAGGCAAGAACATCCCAATACCCTTCTCCGAAACCGAGGTTTCTCCAGATAAGCTTAGTGTACGATACACAAATAATCCTAGTAAAATTAAGTTCAATATCATATTCAGTCTGTTCATCACAAACTGTTGTTGTCTTTTTTTATACGTCATTAAGCTCAATATAGCCAATGTAGCATTTAAGCCAAACAGTACGGTATAGATTATGTTAGTCATAAAAAACACCTTTGTTCCTTTAGCATCAATCCATAAATAGAATACAAAAGGTAAGACAGCACTTACCACAAATGCAAAAAACAAATATACGCTTTGAATTCTTTGTAACATTTTAAAAAATTGAGAAGCAAAAATAGCGTATCTTTTTATAAAAAACTATTGTTTACTGAAATAAAATTCGTAATATTGCCCTAACAAACCGTAAGCACTTCATACTTCGGAACATAGAATTCAAAAAATCTCATACAATTTATTCCCTTAATTAAATCTAACAACATTATATGTTTGATATTTCTGTTTTAAAAGAAATGAAGCTTTCTGAGCTACAGGAAATTGCTAAGATTGC
>DATEDY010000197.1:0-2662 GCA_035281405.1 Flavobacterium sp. | reverse complement strand
TTTTTTAGTTTCGGAATATCTTTCGTAAACGCATTGAAAGTACCCTCAGGTGAATACTGACGGATATTTGCTTCATAAATCACCGCGTTATCCAACTCGGAATGCGTATAATTATTCGTGATGATTTTTTTATCCTGCGCCGTCACTTGCAAACCGATGACCAACACAGTCAATAAACTGATAAATCTTTTCATTATAGTTTGATTTTAATTTCTGATTCTTTTTTGGTTATATATTTCACATCAAATGTGAATGTTTGATTGTTTTTATCGAAAACACCTTTAATTAATTTTCTGTCGCAAGTGATTTCTTTTGGTTCCTCTGAAATATTGTGCACAACGAAGGTTATGTTTTTTTCAGTTGCTACATATTTTTTTCCGGTTTCGGTTTCCAGTTCCAGTTCCAGAATTCCCTCTTTTACTTCAGATTCCAATTCCAAAATTTCATATTGTCCTTTCTCAAAAGCGTTTGGAGTTGTACCATTATCGAAATAAAATTCTCTTTCACTTTCTTCCACCGAGGAATCATAGTAATAATGAACAGTTAAGTCATTTTGGTTGTAATCTTCTGTAGTCTGAATTGTTTTTGTCATCGGAATAAAACTTCCGCCACGGACAAATGTTGGAATTGATTCTTCGGTAACATTAATATTTTCTGTGCTTCCCGCTACATATTTCTTTCCTGTGTAAAAATCATACCAATTGGCCGTTTTAGGGAAATAAACAGCTACAGTTTGTTGTCCTTTCTCTTTAATCGGATGGATTAAAAAATCGTTACCCCATAAATACGCATCAGAATTGGTCAATAATCGTTCATTGTCTTCCTCAAAAAACAACGGTCGCATCAAAGGCAATCCTTTATGGTTATTTTCGAAAGCCAAATTGTAATTATAAGGCAATAACTGGTAACGTAATGCTATCGCTTTACCAGCCAAAGCTTTTGCTTTTTCACTTCTGAAAACCGGCTCTGAAGGCACTTCTTCCTGCGCATGCGGACGGAAAATCGGGTTGAAAACCCCGTATTGTAACCAACGCACATACAACTCGTCATCCAAATTGGCTCCGGCAAATCCGCCCAAATCAGAATGCATGTATCCCAATCCCTGCATCCCCATTTGTAATGCTATTTCGGTTTGTCCAGAAAAACCACCCCAAGTACGGTTGACATCACCGCTCCACGGAATCATACCATAACGCTGTGAACCAGAAGTTCCGGCACGCATTAAAATGAATGGTCGTTGATTCGGAAAGTCTTTTTGATACCCTTCAAAGATCATTTTGGCCCATTGGTTTCCATATAAATTATGCACCTCATCAGCTGATCCTGCAACAGTATTTGCATATGAAGGAAACACTTCGGGTTCTCCTAAATCTCCCCAAACTCCCGCTACTCCTTTATTGGCTAAATCTTTGTAAATGGTCCAAAACCACGATTTACCTTCTGGTTTAAAAACGTCGACCAAGCCTGTATTTCCGAAATAAAAATCCCAGGTTGCAGGAGTTTCGTCGATTTTAGTTGCCAATACTTTTTTATTGGCAGCTTCGATCCATTTGGATGAAGTTGTTAAAACAAATGGTTCGGTAATAGGAATAGTTTTAACTCCCATTGCATTGAAATCGGCTACCATTTTCTCAAAATTCGGAAAACTGTCCCGGAATACTTCCAGATTACCCATAGTTCCCTGAATGTCTTTTCCGAACCAGTACAAATCCAAGATGATGGCATCCACCGGAATTTTTTCCGCTTTGAATTTTGCAATAGTATTTCGGGCTTCCGCTTCAGAATGATACCCAAAACGAGAGGCAAAATTGCCCAAAGCCCAGCGAGGCGGCAACGGTTGCCTTCCTGTCAGCTTAGTATAATTCGAAACCAGATCTTTCCAAGATTTTCCAAAAACAACCTGGTAGGTCTTTCTTCCGGAAATCGTTTCATATTCCAGCGTATTGTTTTTTTGACTGTCCAAATCCAAATAACCAACCGGTGCATTATCAAAATGAATCAAATACTTTTCGGAAGAAATCACAATTGGTAACGTAAAGTTCATTAACTCCGATTTCGTTTCATAACCATAATGCGCACGATTGTACAATGCCAGTTTATTTCCACGCCGATTCATTCCCAAAACACGTGCTCCGCCTCCATACAACACCTCATCAGAAGTCAGATTAAATTGCAGTACTTCGGTAGAATCTGCTTTGATATTATCTTTGACAATGTCTAACGGATTGTGCTTCCTTTTAAAATACCCCGTTTTTTCAGACGTCATCAGTTTTCCTTTATAATAATAGGAAATCTGAAATGGATGATAATTGATCTTGACTGAAACATTTTTGCTGTTTATCTGAAGAAAATCATTTTTAATAATCTGTTTAAATCCGATTTTGTGATTCATAACCACGGAATGAGATTCTTGTTTTACTTTTTCACCTTTAGGAACAAACGAAGTCTCACAAATCAAATCATCCAAGAAATGGATAAAATAAGTTCCATCTGAAACAGCAACTTCCAATCTGTCTCCGTAGTATATGTGTGAAAGATATTTCCGTTCCGGGTTTTGAGCAAATCCCAAAGCTGAAATAAAAAATACAATTAAAAACTTTTTCATCTTATTTCAATTCTAGAATTAGGGCTGATTTTCCTTCGATTGCCATTTCTTTTGTGG
>DATEDY010000196.1:0-6864 GCA_035281405.1 Flavobacterium sp. | reverse complement strand
CCACTGCATCAGCGAATATTTCATCAGCTGCAGGAGAAATGACCTTCAACGGAAACGATGCCGTAGGTTTATTCAAGAACGGCGTTTTAGTAGATGTTATCGGAATATTTGACGGAGGAAGTGCCAACTTCTCTGCAGATGAAACGTTGAGAAGAAAAACTTCAGCAACAGTACCGGCAACAACTTTCAACAAAACTGCTGATTGGGATGTATTGTCAATGGATACTTGTAACGGATTAGGAAACCGTGCCGTAAATCCTAAGCAAAGCATTACAGCAACTGAGTTTGAAATCTATCCTAACCCATCAAATGGTGATTTCAATGTCTACTTTAATAATATGGAAAAAGGTTATTCCTTGGAAATTTACTCTGTTGTAGGGAAAAAAGTATTTGAAAAATCAGGTATTACAACATCTAACAATACCATTTCACAACTGCAGACAGGAATTTATTTAGTTAAGATTACTAAAGATTCCGAATCAGTTGTCAAGAAAGTTATTGTAAACTAAAAAATAAAGCGCCAATTGGCGCTTTATTTTTTTTCTATTTTATGTGCGTTGCCAAAAAGCCAGTTTAATTTTGCGATATCTTCTGTCGATAATTCGTTTTGCGTTTGTACGGCAAAAACGGTATTGGTTGAGTTACCAAAAAAATGAATCATTGTTATTGTGTTGTTGTTTTGTGATGCAAATTTAGCATTTCAATTTTGAAATAGAAAAAAATAAAGCGCCAATTGGCGCTTTTATTTTTAGTTGATAATAACTTTCTTGACAACAGATTCGGAATCCTTGGTGATTTTAACCAAATAAACACCTGACTGAAGTTCTGAAATGGTATTGTTAGGTGTTGTGATACCTGATTTTTCAAATACTTTTTTACCTAAGATAGAATAGATTTCTATAGCATACCCTTTTTCCATATTATTAAAGTATACATTGAAATTGCCATTGGTTGGGTTTGGATAGATTTCAAACTCAGTCGCTGTAATAGTTTTAGGGTTTACTGCACGGTTTCCTAATCCGTTACAAGTATCCACTGACAATACATCCCAATCAGCTGTTTTATTGAAGGTTGTTGCCGGTACTGTTGCCGAAGACTTTCTTCTTAATGTTTCATCCGCAGAGAAGTTTGCACTTCCTCCGTCAAATATTCCAACAACGTCTACTAAAACGCCGTTTTTGAATAAACCTACGGCATCGTTACCGTTGAAGGTCATTTCTCCTGCAGCTGATGAAATATTCGCTGATGCAGTGGAATAACATCCTGAAGCAATTGCACTGTTTACGATTACGAATTTACCGTTGTTAGCTAATGTTCCGCTTAACGCTATTCCTGTACTCCAAGCACCTGCACCATTCGTTTGTTTTTTAACAGTGTAAGTAGAAAGGTTGATAGAAGCTCCTGTTGCATTGGTAATTTCTAAAGCCTTATTGTTAGAAGAACCTTCAAGGTATTCTGAGAAGTACAATTCTGTAATGGATGATCCGGAAGCAGAAGTTGTTACATTAACGGTGTTGCTTGCTGATGATATGTTTCCTGCAGCATCTTTAGCTTTAACAGAGAAAGAATAAGCTGTAGAAGCAGTCAGTCCTGTTACATTATAAGTAGTTCCTGTTACGGTATTCAATAAAGTAGTTCCTTGGTATACTTCATAACCAGTAACTCCTACATTATCTGTAGAAGCAGTCCATGATAAATTAGTAGTTGTTGCTGTTGTTCCGGAAGCCGCTAGATTGGTCGGAGCTGTCGGAGCAGTTGTATCCGCTGCCTGAGTAGTCAGGTTCACTGTATAATCTTCTACTTCTCCATATTGGAATTGTTCGCATGAAGTTGGAGTTCCGTTGTATTTCATGGAAACTCTCATTCTTGTTGTTCCAGTGATGGCAGAGGTTGGCGGTGTAAAACTTCCGCTGCCAGGTGTAGCTGTTGAAGCTGCTCTGCTGTATACTAATTCTCCTGAATCATCAAAATCTTTATCATTATTATAGTCAATCCAAACGGCCATTCCTTCAGGATAAGCGGTGCTTGTCCAAGTTGGTGTAATGGTAATAGTTGTTGATGAACCTTTGGTTAAATTTGTTGATATCGAAGTAAAATCAGTATAACCGTTGTTTCCTGTTGAAGCATTGTTTATGGTTCCTAATTGTACTCTTCCTATGTATTCATCAGCCACACTGCCGCCTTTTGACGTACAATAAGTAGGTGCTAGTGTGGTAACATTCAATGCTGAACTCGCTGCAGAAAAATTACTGGCCGCATCTTTTGCTTTTACAGTAAATGCATACGTAGTTGAAGCTGCTAAACCGGTTATAGAAGCTGATGTTCCGGTTACTGAAGTTTTTAAAACAGCGTCTTGGTATACGTCATAACCTGTTACACCTACATTATCGGTTGATGCTGTCCAATTTAAAGTAAATGTTGTTGTTGTGATGCTTGCAGAAGATAAAGAGGTTGGAACAGTTGGCGCTGTTGTATCAGGAGCACCACCTCCCCAAACCATATTCACATAGCTAGGATTATCAATGTATGGGTTTCTGTTTCCTTGTCTTGTATAAATAGCATTGTTTCTTGCTATTTCACGTGCACTTACCGGATCGGCGGCATGCCATGCTAAAAGCATATCTCGGAAAGCTGTGGTGAAAACCTGATTGCTGGTTCCGTTGAACATGTCATAGGAATAGCCGGCTACAGTGTTTTCATAACGTGTTGCGAAATAAAAATACATACGGGCGATATCTCCTTTAAAAGCGGCATTCGGTTCGAAAACTGTTCCTGAGTAACCCGAAACCGCACTGGTTCCTAATTTACTTCCGTTTTGTGATGTCCAGGAAGCTGAAGCCACATTCCCATGAGGATAATCTGCACGCATACCATTTACTTTTCCGTCGGTTGGAGGGATGAAGTGCGCATCGGATACCATCGGTGCATTGGAATTAAAAACAGATTGTGGAATCATGTGTTCGCGATTGTAGCAATCGCCTTCTACCGAATAGGTACCACACTGTCCTGTGCTGTAAGCGTAGTTGTAAGGATCAGCACCTGATTGATTTTCTGAATACAAATCGAAAATGGTGTTGTCGTTTTCATTCTGATTGTCTCTGTCTGAAGTTTGATACGTAGTCCAGAGTCCTGCGTAACCTCTGTCTGTATGACCTTTAATGATGTTGTACAATTGGGTTTTTAGCGTATAACCTGATCCGGTTGCCGAGTTGTAATATCCTGCCGGTGCTTGCGCGAAGCATCCTGCTGATAGTAAAAATACCAGTAGTTGTAATTTTCGTGTCATTTGCTTTGGGTTTTTGTTTTTTGTTTTTGGATTTGTTGTTTCTCTTTTTTTCCTTTTTTCTACTCCTTCCTAGTTTTAATGTTGAACTTCTATTATTTGTTGTTGGGGACAATATTTTTTATTGCATAGCCTCTATTGTTTATTGGAGAGGCGATATTCTTTGTTGCACAGCCTCTGTTGTTTATTGCAGAGACGATATTCTTTATTGCATAGCCTCTGTTACTTATTTTTAAGCAACTCCTAATGCTCTAACCAAAAACTGACGAAAGTATTTGTTTAGTTTGAAAACTATATTAGTTTAGTATTAATTGATTGTTAACTCCTTGAAAATGAATTGTTTTGTGAAATATATAAATAAAAAAACAATAAATTAACTATTTTCTTTATGATTTTATTAACAATTCATTGATTTACAGTGCATTACTTGTTAATTTTTATTTTTCTGACAGATTTTTCTATCAATAAGCTAATTCTTTGTTTTCTATTTGTCAGAACATATTTTATTCTCATTTTGAAATGTTTAGACAAAAAAAAAGCGGCCGAAAAGGCCGCTTACATATATTTAGTTGATAACTATTTTCTTCACGATGGATTTAGAATCCTTATTGATTTTCACAAAATAAACTCCGGTTTGAAGTCCGCTTGTTGAAACCGTATTGTCATTAATGTTTTCTTTTTCGAAAACTTTCTGACCAATAGTTGAATAAATTTCTACATTTATATCTCCAATGGTTGAATCGTAATCAATTCTGAAATTACCATTGGATGGGTTAGGGTAGATGCTGAACGCACTATTAAAGAAATCATCCGTTGATAGTGAGGTACCCCAAATCATGGCAACATACTCAGGATGGTCAATAAACGGGTTTCTATTTGATTGATGAACATACGAAGCATTATTTCTAATAATTTCTTTTGTGCTTACCGGATCTTGTTCATGCCATGTTAAAAGAATATTTAAAAAAGTTGGGCTAAATACTTTGTCTGTTGATCCATCAAACATAACTCTTGTGTCAACAGTAGTATAAGTGGTGTATAAGTCATCCATTTCATCTTCATAGCGAGTGCCAAAATAAAGGAAAACACGAGCTATATCACCTTTGAATTCATCAATTGGTTCAAAAACAGTTCCGGAGAAACCGGCAGAATACCCTGAATTTAAGGCACTTCCAAGTTTTGAACCATTTAACGATGTAGAAGATGCAACATTTACTTTTCCAAAGGCAAAATCACTTCTTGTCCCATTTACTCTTCCGTCAGTAGGATATACATGGTGCACATCATTTCTCATTATAGCAAATTGAGAAGGAGGGTTACTTCCACCAAAATAAGACTGAGGTATTAAATGTTCTCTGTTATAACATGTTCCTTCTGGACCAACATTTCCGCATTGGCTCGAATTAAAAAGATAGTTATATGGATCTGCACCTGAAGGATTTTCAGAGTATATGTCTACAATTGTATTGTCATTCTCAAATCCAATACCATTATCTCTGTCTGTAGTTCCATAAGCTGACCAAAGACCATTGTTAGTTTGACTCGCGCCAGATCCGTAACCTCTGTCTACATGAAAGAATTCAGGAGACAGACCATCATTAGCACTATTGATTATTCTTTTAAGCTGTGTTTTTAAAGTATAACCTGTACCATTAGCTGTGTCATAGTAACCTGCTGGAATTTGGGCAATTCCAATTAAGGAATTCAGTAAAAGTAATAAGTAGATTTTTTTCATTTTTTTTCATTTTTAAAAAATTGGGGACTCAAAAATAAACATTTATCGCAAGTAGCAATAAAATGTTACTAATTTTCTTATTTTAAATAATTTAACGTAAGAAAAATAAAACAAAACTGATTTGGGATCGGAAGTTTTAGTAATTGGATTATGGTTTTCTTTCTAACAAAGCCATGTAAAATCCGTCGTAGCCTGACTCATGAGCCAGAATTTTGTGGTCTTCTACAAAGGTAAAGTTTTTTCCGCTTTCTGTGGTTAAAAATTTTTCTATTTGTTCTTGATTTTCAGACGGTAACACTGAACATGTAGCATATACCAATTTACCACCTGGTTTAACAATTCTCGAGTAGTTTTCTAACACTTCTGCTTGAATTTTTTTGATGTTCTCAATAAATTCAGGTTGTAATTTCCATTTGCTGTCCGGATTACGTTTTAAAACACCTAAACCACTACACGGAGCATCAATTAATACCCTGTCGGCTTTTTCATGAAGTTTTTTGATGGTTTTAGAATTTTCTATAACTCGTGTCTCAATGTTGTGAACTCCATTACGACGGGCACGTAATTTCAACTGATTTAGTTTACTTTCGTATAAATCCAAAGCAATCAATTGGCCTTTGTTTTCCATGATGGAAGCCAAATGCAATGTTTTTCCACCAGCACCGGCACACGTATCTACGACACGCATTCCTGGTTTTACATCCAATAAAGGTGCAACTAATTGTGAAGAAGCATCCTGAACTTCAAACAAACCATCTTTGAATTCCTGTGTCAGGAAAACATTGGCGCGTTCTTTTAGAACTAATGCCTGCGATTGATTTTTAATATATTCGGTTTCGATATTGGCGTCCATTAATCGGGCACGCAACTTATCCGGAGTGATTTTTAAGGTGTTAACACGCAAAATTACTTTGGCCTGTTCATTTTGAGCTTTTATTTCTTTAGTCCAAATTGCTTCGCCTAATTCTTTTGCTCCTAATTCGTCCATCCAATCTGGAATAGATTCTTTGATGGCTCTGTTTTTTGATAATTCGTCAAAGCGACCTTTGATTTTACGTACAGGTGTTCCTTGTAACTGTGTCCAATCGGGAATAGGATATCCTCTTAGTACAGCCCAAGAAGCAAACATTCTCCATAAGTTATCACGGTCAAAAGGTTCTCTAACTTCTGCAATTTCTGCATATAAACGTTTCCAGCGTACAATTTCATAAATGGTTTCAGCCACGAATTTGCGGTCGGCACTGCCCCAACGTTTGTCTTTTTTTAAGGCGCGAGCTACCACTTTATCAGCATATTCACCTTCGTTAAAGATGGCATTCAATGAATCTATTGTAGTGTAAACCAGGTTTCTATGTAATCGCATGATGTTAATTTTGAGCGTGCAAAGATAGTATAAAGTTGCAAGTTAGAGGGAATATGTTGAAAGTTTTTCTGATATTTTTGATTTTAAGGCTGTTTACTGCGTTAGGGATTGAGCCAAGTACCGCGTACAGGCGAAAGCCCGACCATTATTGCTGGCTTTGGCTTTGCACAGATGCAATGATGGTAACGCCCAAATAATTAGAAGAATATTTGAGTACTCTATATTTATTATGTATTTTCGTGCTCTGAAATTTAGAAAATTTTACGTTATGAAATACGATATTATTGTTTTAGGAAGTGGTCCTGGAGGATATGTAACTGCCATCAGAGCATCACAATTAGGCTTTAAAGTAGCCGTTATCGAGAAAGAAAATTTGGGTGGAATTTGTTTGAACTGGGGATGTATACCTACGAAAGCGTTATTGAAGTCGGCTCAGGTTTTTGATTACCTAAAACATGCTTCTGATTATGGTTTGAAAGTTGA
>DATEDY010000195.1:0-3213 GCA_035281405.1 Flavobacterium sp. | reverse complement strand
TTTTTTATCTAAAGCCTCTCGTACTTTCTCATCGATAACCGTCCCGTCTTTCTTTATAATTAAAGCATGTCCTGGTGTGATTTCCTGAATAGCATCAAAAGACACATTAAATACAGTTTGTATTACCGGTCTTTCAGAAGCAACTACAACAATTTCATCATCCTGATAATAGTATGCAGGTCTGATTCCAGCTGGATCACGTGTTACAAATGCATCGCCGTGACCTAACAAGCCTGCCATAGCATAACCACCATCCCAATTTTTAGATGCACGCCTTAAAATTCGCCCCACATTCAATCGTTCAGCGATAACCGGAGAAGCCTCCTGTTTAGACAAACCTTCGTTTTTGCATTCTTGGTACAAATCGGTTACTTCATCATCCAGAAAATGACCTATTTTTTCCATTACTGTAACAGTATCAGCCATTTGTTTTGGATGTTGCCCTAATTGAACCAAATCCTGAAACAGCTCTTTAACATTTGTCATATTAAAGTTCCCGGCAACAATTAAATTGCGATGCATCCAGTTATTCTGACGTAAAAAAGGATGTACGTTTTCAATACTGTTTTTTCCAAAAGTTCCGTAGCGAACATGACCTAGAAACAATTCACCCACATAAGGAATGTGTTCTTTCTGCAACGCTACGTCATTGATATATTCCGGATGATTTTCCAGCTCCTCGTTAATACGCGCATTGATTTGTCCGAAAATATCTTGAATGGGCTGTGCTTGATTGGAACGTATTCGGCTAATATATCTTTCTCCTGGATTGACATCTAATTTGATGCTCGCCAAACCTGCTCCATCCTGACCTCTATTATGTTGCTTTTCCAACAGAAGGTACATTTTTTCAACACCGTAAAAAGCCGTCCCGTATTTTTCTTTGTAGTATTCTAAAGGTTTTTTTAATCTCAAAAGTGCAATTCCACACTCGTGTTTTATCGCGTCACTCATACTGTTTAGTTGTGTTTCTGAAAAGAATTCAGAAAATGTTGTGTTGTTGTTATTTATATAAAAAAAGCCCCGAAAATCGAGGCCGTACTAGTTTATGCTAATTCTATGTCAAATTGCGTTAATGCTTTGAATTGCTTCAATCTGCTTTGCACTTCTTCTTTAGTCAAGCCAACCATTCTTTCTGTTCCGAATTTCTCCACACAGAAAGAAGCTAAGTTAGAACCGTGGACAATAGCTGCTTTCATATTTTCGAAAGAGATGTTTTCACTTTGCGTGATGAATCCTGAGAAACCTCCTGCAAATGTATCTCCTGCTCCTGTTGGATCAAATACTTCTTCCAACGGTAAAGCCGGAGCGAAGAAAACATAAGAGTCATGGAATAATAATGCTCCATGCTCTCCTTTTTTGATCACCACATATTTAGGTCCCATTTCTTGGATTTTAGCAGCTGCTTTCACTAATGAGTACTCTCCAGACAACTGACGCGCTTCCTCATCGTTGATTGTAATCACATCAACTCTTTTCATTACATCCTTCAATTCAGGTAATGCACAATCCATCCAGAAATTCATAGTATCCAATACTACTAATTTTGGTTTTTCAGTCAATTGATCCAAAACACTGCTTTGAACCAACGGATGTAAGTTTCCTAACATCACTACATCTGAATTTTTGAAATTTTCTGGAACAACTGGTTTAAAATCTGCCAATACGTTTAACTCTGTTACCAAAGTATCTCTAGAGTTCAAATCATTATGGTATTTTCCACTCCAAAAGAATGTTTTACCACCTTTAACAACTTCAAGTCCAGTAACATCAATATTTCTTGATTTCAATAAATCGATATATTCTTGCGGAAAATCTTCCCCAACCACCGAAACGATAGCTGATTGCAAGTTGAAGTGAGAAGCAGAAAGTCCGATAAATGTACCGGCTCCGCCTAAAATTTTATCTGTTTTTCCAAACGGCGTTTCAATAGCATCAAAAGCCACTGTTCCTACAATTAATAATTTGTTCATAAAACGAATTGAAAATTAAGGCGCAAAGATACTCTATAAGTTCTAAAGTTGCAAAGTTTCAAAGTCGGTTTCTTTCAAAGCCAAATCAATTTTAACTTCTATATAGCAAACCCTCTCCGTATTCCTGATACAATGCATACTCTGTCCGAAAATAAATTAACATTTATCACTTACAAAAACTCTAAAATTACAGTAATTTATCAGCCTCATTTTCATAAAAAGAATCTATTGCCAATTTTTTTTGCTGCGAAGCCATGACAGCCAAAGCATCACAACGTTCATTCTGAGGATGATTATTATGCCCTTTAACCCATTTAAAATCCACTTTATGCTTTCGGTATACTTTCAAAAAGCGCATCCATAAATCAGGGTTTTTTTTGGCTTTGAAACCAATTTTTTCCCAACCAAAAACCCATCTTTTCTCAACAGCATCCACAACATACTTAGAATCTGACACCACTAAGACAGTCATATCGGGATTTTTAAGTTTCTCCAAACCAACAATAACCGCAAGTAATTCCATACGATTATTCGTTGTCAATCGGAAACCTTCATAAAATTCTTTTTTATAATTAGTCCCAACCAATTCCATCACAACCCCATAACCCCCAGGGCCAGGATTGCCTTTAGCGGCACCATCTGTATATATGTGAACTTGGTGTGACAATTACATTATATTTATTGGGTTAAAAGCTTTTCAATAATAACCGGAAAGTATTTGTGTTCTAATTCATGAATCTTTTGAGCAATTTCTTCCGCAGTGGTACAATCTTCAATACTTACAGATTGCTGAAAAATAATCCCTCCTTCATCATAATGTTCATTCACATAATGAATACTGATACCGGTTTCTTTTTCATTATTTTCTAAAACAGCTTGATGCACATGCATACCGTACATACCTTTTCCACCATAGCTAGGCAACAGTGCCGGATGAATATTAACAATTTTATTAGGATAGTGTGCAATAATATCAGAAGGGAATTTCAAAAGAAACCCCGCAAGAACAATTAAATCTGGCTGAAATGCTTGTACTTTTTGCAATACCGACCCATCATTTAACTCTTCTTTAGTAAAAGTCTGAAAAGGGATGTCATGGTTTTTTGCGCGATCTAATACTTTGGCATGCAGATTGTTAGATAATATTCCAACTACGTTTCCTTGATTACTGTTTTTAAAATGTAATATAATTTGTTCAGCATTTGAGCCTGAACCTGAAGCGAATATTACAATTTTTTTC
>DATEDY010000194.1:0-3348 GCA_035281405.1 Flavobacterium sp. | reverse complement strand
TTGCTTAGCATGATTTAGTTAGGTCCCAAGCAGGAGAACTTGTAAAGACAATACAACAAACAGATTTTTTAAACTCTCTGGAAGTTTTTCAGGGAGTTTTTCTGTTTAATAATTAGGGTTATGGGTTGATTAACAGAGTTTCTGCGGGTAGAACAGTATTGTGTACCTAAAATTGTGCTGGTCAAAAAGTTAAAATTGTTGCCTGATTTTAATGATAATATTAGAAATCACTCAAATAATTTTTTTTATCACACCCTTCGGTATTGAAAATTCACTTTTTTAACCATATACTGTATATTTGTTAAAATTTTTTTCCATGAGACTTTTAGCCTTTAGCATTCTTTTCTGCTTTTCCTTTGCCGCTTCTTCACAAAATAAATATGATTTGTCCCATGATGAGTATCTTAGGTTAATAGATAAGATTAAATCGTCGATTGGTTCTTCTGAAACTGACAATGCATTTGTGCTGGCTTCACAAATGGAAAAATCGACTAAAAATGAACATAAGGCGTATGCTTTGAGTGTAAAATCGTATTTGTTCCAAATTAAAGGAGATAGTACGGCTTCTAAAAAAACCAATGCATTGGCTTTCAATTTCCTTAAAAAAGTGCCCGAAGGAACCGAAAAAGTAAAACTGAATACGTATCTACTCAACTATAAGGGATTGTCTGAATGGAAAAGAAAAGACCTTAACAAAGCATTGCAATCTTATAAGCAAGGGAAAAAGTTGTCGCAAGACATAGGAGATATTATCCAGGTAATTAAGTTTGATAACAACTTAGCTTCTATTTACGCTGATGCCAAGAACTATAGATTGGCAATTAGTACGGCAAAGGAATCAGACAGATTGACTGATCTTAATGTCCATTTGTACGAAAAAGTGAAATACAATCAAAGTAAAAGTACAGTCAGTTACAAACTGGGAACTTTCTATGATCGGGAGTTTTTTACGAAGGAAAAAAATCAGGTTTTACTGGATTCTGCGGTTTATTATTATAAACGTACACTGGTGTATTCTGATCATACGGCTGTTAATAATGCAACAGCTAAGCTAAATCTGGGTAAAATATATAGTTATAAAAGAGATTTTATACAGGCAGAAAAAATGCTTTTAGGGTTGTTAAAATCGAATAAGGAGTATTTAAACGATGACACTTTCAAATACCTGAACGTCAATCTCGGTGAATTGTATTATAAGAAAAAGCAGTACAAAGAAGCGTTGATGTACTTAAAGAAAGTAGATTCGGCACATTTTGCCAATAGCAATAGTCCGGATCCATTTTATTTCTCGAATTATTTTCAGTCGAAAATCTACAATGCCTTGAATGAACACCAAGAAGCCTTAAAACATTCAAAAATTTTCCTTGATTATTATAAGACAATGGAAACTAAACTCATGGAGGAAACTATCGAAGTGAATTTTGATATTGGTAAAGAAGAAGCTTCTAAAGAGATTTTAGAAATCGAAAAATTAAATGGCCGTATCATTCTTTTAAGAAAAGTCGTGATTGGTTTACTGATTCTTATTGTTGTTTTCATTATCGGTTTTCTCATCTGGAAGAATAACCAAAAGAAAAAAGATAATCTGAAAGCAATGCTACTAATTGAAGAATTCAAACGCCAAATAGAAAATAATAAAACGATTCCTCAAAACGAAACGATTCCTCAAACTGAAGCGCTCCCTGTTATCGAAGCACTTCCTAAAAAGGATAGCTTTACCTTAAGTATCGACGAAGAAAAAGAGGACATAATCATAAAGAAACTCAAGGAACTGGAAGATAAACTGGTTTTCTTAAATCAGGATTATACGCAACAGTTTGTGGCTAAAAAGATCAAGACTAATACCGCATATCTTTCTTATGTGGTCAATAAACGACTTGGTAAAAGTTTTAGTGAGTATGCTAACGAATTAAAATTAAACTATGTGATTAACCAATTAATCACTAATCCTACTTATCGCAAATATTCCACTCAGGCTATTGCAGAAAGTGCCGGCTTCAAAAAAGCGAACTCTTTTACAATTTCTTTCAAAAAAAGAACCGGATTGACTCCGGTTCAGTTTGCAGAAAAAATTGAATCTGAATATAGCGTTTAATTAGGAATGAAATCCCATATCATCTGCTGTAGGATCAAGGTATGGACTTGTCGTCTCTGTTTGCGGTTTTATAAAGTAAGTGGTCTCTCTAATGTCTCCAGGATCTCCTTGCGGCGGAACTGTTTCTATACCACCTCTGATATGTTTTAACTGATTAGGATGTAATCTGCTTCCATGGAAGTCTCTTAGGTTTATTTTGGTCTTTTTCATAATCTATAAGTTTTAATTGTTTCAAATACATTGCGACTCTTGGTTGGGACAAGTCGTACCTGATTTCTTGTCTCTGATTGTATCGTGCGTTTTATTAAAAAAGAGCCGGATTGACTCCGATTCAGTTTGCAGAAAAAATAGAATCTGAATATACCATCTGATTACGGACGATATTCAGTATCTATTGGCTCAGGATTGGGATCTAAATAGACAATACCTTCTGTTGGAGGTGGTGGATTTAATCTCGGATTGGTCAATCTCGGGTCTTTGATGTCTCCCGGATCTCCTTGAGGTGGTACCGTTGTTCCTGCACCTCTTACATGTTTCATCTGACTAGGATTTAGACTGCTTCCATTGAAGTGGTCTAAAGTTGGTTTTTTTGTTTTCATAAGATTTAAGTTTTAATTATTTCAAATGTAAACGAATTGGTAATTCCTATCCACGATTTTGGCTGTCTTGCATCTGTCTCTTGTAGGTTTTTTATTACTTCCTTGTTTTTCAATGCTTTGTTGATTTTGATTGCCTTTTTAATTTATAAATTATGGGAGCTATAATTTATAAAATGTATTATTGGAGGCTTTTTTTTCTGCTCAAACCGTTAAATATTTGTCTCAGGATTCAAATACGTTACTAAAATATCATAAACGAATCTCCTGAAAAAAATATCTTGATCAAGAGCAGACACAATGTCCAAGTGTCTTAAAAGTGTTTGGATTATCAACAATTTAAAACTTATCAATTATGTTAAAAAGCATTTTAAAATTAAACGGAGCGAAAAGCTTATCTAGAAAAGAACAATTGAATATCTCTGGTGCAGGTAAAACGCCTCCTTCTTTATGTGCAGAACCTCTATTGCTTTGCTCTAATGAAAGAACATACGATCCATGCGTACCTTTTTCTTCAACTAACTACCCTTGTTAATCCTGTAAAGCTATGTTAAAGAACATTTTAAAATTAGACGGAGCGGAAAGCTTATCTAATAAAGAGCAAATGAAAATTGTTGGTGGAAGAACACCGCACAAATCGACATGTATTTATCCTGT
>DATEDY010000193.1:0-3855 GCA_035281405.1 Flavobacterium sp. | reverse complement strand
CAATTCCTAATTTGTTCGGGATTCAGTATCTTTGTGTTTTGCCATATATATGCAACATTCAGAAGAAACTATTGAAATCATTGGCGCACGAGCGCATAATCTTAAAAATATCGACGTTACCATTCCGAGGGAAAAACTGGTGGTCATCACCGGGCTTTCCGGATCGGGAAAATCGTCTTTGGCTTTCGACACCATTTATGCCGAGGGTCAACGCCGTTATATTGAAACATTTTCTGCGTATGCCCGACAGTTTTTAGGCGGATTGGAACGTCCTGATGTGGACAAAATCGATGGATTATCTCCTGTTATTGCCATTGAACAAAAAACCACGAGCAAGAGTCCGCGCTCTACTGTGGGAACTATCACTGAAATATACGATTTCCTTCGTTTGTTGTATGCCAGAGCCGGTGACGCCTACAGTTACAATACCGGCGAAAAAATGGTTTCTTATTCTGATGAGCAGATTAAAGCCTTGATTATTGAGAATTTCAAAGGCAAACGAATAAACATCCTGGCACCAGTTATCCGTGCGCGTAAAGGACATTATGCCGAGTTATTTCAGCAGATTGCCAAACAGGGATTTGTAAAAGTCCGTGTGAATGGTGAAGTTCAAGATATACTTCCAGGAATGAAACTGGATCGTTACAAGACTCACGATATTGAAATCGTGATTGACCGATTGGTAATTGATTCTTCTGAAGACAATGAAAAAAGACTGAATGAAAGTATCAAAACGGCCATGTATCATGGAGAAAACGTGCTGATGATTTTGGATCAGGATACAAATGAAGTGCGCTTCTTCAGTCGGAATTTAATGTGTCCGTCTACCGGAATCTCTTACCAGAATCCCGAGCCCAATTTATTTTCGTTCAATTCCCCGAAAGGAGCCTGTGAGCATTGCAACGGATTGGGAACGGTGAATGAAATCAACATTAAAAAGATCATCCCGAATCCGAAACTTTCCATCAAAAGCGGTGGTATTGCTCCTATTGGAGAATACAAATCGACTTGGATTTTCAAACAATTGGAAACCATTGGAGAGAAATTCGGGTTTAAACTAACCGATGCCATAGAAACCATTTCAGAAGAAGCCATGGAAATGATTTTGAACGGTGGGAAAGAGAAATTCGCCATCGAATCGAAAACGGCTGGAGTTACCAAAGAATATAAAATTGATTTTGAAGGAATTTCGAATTTCATCAAATCACAGCATGACGAATCAGAGTCGACCTCTATTAAACGTTGGGCAAAAGACTTCATGGACGAAGTAGATTGTGGCGACTGTGGAGGCTCGAGATTGAAGAAAGAAGCCTTGTATTTCAAAATCAACGAAAAAAACATTGCCGAATTATCCAATATGGACATTTCGGAGTTAACGAATTGGTTTGCCAATACTGATGAACATTTAACAGATAAGCAGAAAATCATTGCCACTGAGATTCTGAAAGAAATCAGAGCACGCTTGCAGTTTTTAGTGGATGTAGGACTAAATTATCTTGCTTTAAGCAGAAACTCCAAATCACTTTCGGGAGGAGAAGCACAACGTATTCGTTTAGCAACGCAGATTGGTTCGCAGCTTGTGGGCGTACTTTATATTCTGGATGAGCCAAGCATTGGTTTGCATCAAAGAGACAATGAAAAACTGATTCATTCTTTGGAACAGTTACGAGATATCGGAAACTCGGTGATTGTGGTAGAACATGATAAAGACATGATTGAGCGAGCTGATCACGTGATTGATATCGGTCCGAAGGCAGGGAAATTTGGCGGGCAGATTATCAGCCAAGGCACACCAGCACAATTATTGAAAGAAAACACCATTACTGCGCAGTTCATGAACGGCAAGATGAAAATAGAAGTTCCCAAGGAAAGAAGAAAAGGGAATGGAAAGTCATTAAAGCTTAGCGGTGCTACCGGAAACAATCTAAAAAATGTTTCTATAGCATTACCTTTAGGAAAACTGATTTGCGTGACGGGCGTTTCGGGTTCGGGGAAATCCACCTTGATCAATGAAACCCTCTACCCTATTTTGAACGAGCACTTTTTCAACGCGGTGAAAAAGCCACAACCTTATAAAAAGATTGAAGGCTTGGAGCACATTGACAAAGTGATTGACATAGATCAGAGTCCGATTGGGCGAACACCACGCTCGAATCCGGCGACCTATACCGAAGTATTCACTGAAATACGAAGTTTGTTTACCCAAACACCCGAAGCGATGATTCGTGGATATAAAGCAGGACGTTTCAGTTTCAATGTGACAGGAGGACGCTGTGAAACTTGCGAAGGAAGCGGTGTACGAACTATTGAAATGGCTTTTTTACCTGATGTGTATGTTGAATGTGAAACCTGTCAAGGGAAACGTTTCAACAGAGAAACCTTAGAGATACGTTACAAAGGGAAATCCATTTCGGATGTATTGAACATGACGGTAGACGAAGCCGTTCCTTTCTTTGAAAACATTCCTAAGATTTACCGAAAGGTTAAAACGATTCAAGATGTTGGTTTAGGCTACATTACTTTAGGACAACAAAGCACTACACTTTCGGGAGGAGAAGCACAACGCATTAAACTGGCTACCGAGCTTTCCAAGAAAGATACCGGGAATACCTTTTACATTATGGACGAACCTACGACCGGTTTGCATTTTGAAGACATCAGGGTATTGATGGATGTGATTCACAGATTGGTTGACAAAGGGAATTCGGTGTTGATCATTGAGCACAACATGGATGTTATTAAACTGGCCGACTACATTATCGACATTGGTTATGAAGGCGGAAAAGGCGGTGGTGAAGTGGTTGCCAAAGGCACTCCCGAAGAAATCGTAAAAAATAAAAAGAGCTACACGGCTCAATTTCTAAAAAAAGAACTATTTTAGTCGGCTGATTTTTTTAGCCCCGATGGGAGAGGTATCCTTTTTTTGCTTTGACAAATGGCAAAAAAAGATATAACGGACAGCGGGAAACAGCTCCAAATAATCAACCAATTGATTTTTCTGGTTCTCGATTCAGTTTTCTTTGAAAATGATTCGAACTGCTGAAGAATTGAATTAAAACTGAAATAAACCTATAAAACGTATAATAATAAAAAAGAATGAAAGAAGAGTATTTAAATGAAGATGATAGAATTCAGGACAAGTTAAAACAAAAGACTTGGAATGAAATACGCACGAACGATTCATGGGCGATTTTTAAAATCATGTCTGAGTTTGTGAATGGATATGAATCAATGGCCCGAATTGGTCCTTGTGTATCTATTTTTGGTTCGGCGAGAACAAAACCGGATGATAAATATTACTTATTAGCTGAGCGTATTGCTTATCAGATCAGTAAAGCAGGATACGGCGTGATTACCGGTGGTGGTCCGGGCATTATGGAAGCGGGAAATAAAGGAGCGCACCGTGGTGAAGGAACCTCAGTAGGATTGAACATTGAGTTGCCATTTGAGCAGCACTTTAACCCCTATATTGATAAAGATAAAAACTTAAACTTCGATTACTTCTTTGTTCGTAAAGTAATGTTCGTGAAGTATTCGCAGGGATTTGTAGTTATGCCGGGCGGATTTGGAACATTGGACGAATTGTTTGAAGCGATTACTTTGATCCAGACGAAGAAGATTGGTAAATTCCCGATTATCTTAGTAGGCTCTGAATTTTGGGCCGGATTGATTGACTGGGTGAAGAAAATCATGATTGATCAGGAGAAAACGGTAAGTCCAGGTGATATGGATTTGATTAAAATTGTGGATACTGAAGAAGAAGTGGTAGAAGCGTTAGACAGTTTCTACAAGAAATACAATTTAAGTCCGAACTTTTAATACAGATAAGCGCCCCGATTGGGGCGTTTTTTTTAT
>DATEDY010000192.1:0-10314 GCA_035281405.1 Flavobacterium sp. | reverse complement strand
GGTATGACATTTTTTATGTGTTAAGCTGCGTGAGGGATGGAAGCAAGCTACCGTGTAGCGCGAACAGCCCGACCCTTATTGCGTTTGCAAAACGTGATAAGGGGCACGCCCAAATTATTTTGCAAAGCTATGATTTATTTTTATAAAAAAAGAGGCTGATTACTCAACCTCTCTTCCGTTTATAGTTTGCATTATTTGATTTACTTTTTGGTAAACTTTTTACTGATTGTTTTTTGGCCGTCGTTAACTTCCAAAATGTACAATCCTGAAGCCAAATCAGATACATTAATATCTTTTTGGATTACTTTTCCGGCTTTGATTTGTTGTCCGTTTAAATTATAGATGATGTAAGACACATTACGGTCATCAAACATTGCTATACTCAACATACTTTCAACCGGGTTAGGGTATAAGTCGAAATCAAAAACATTCGTTTCATTAGTGATAGCCGTTGCGTTAATTGGTGCTACCGGTGCAGCTGCGCCAATATTCACGGTGTAATCCTCCACTTCTCCGTAAGTAAACGTCTCACAAGAAGTTGGTGCCGCGTTGTATTTCATGGAAACCCTCATTCTTGTTGTTCCAGCCAAAGCTGTGGTTGGCACAGTGAAAGTACTTGATAAATTGGCACTGCTTGATGATGATCCGGAAGCCACCTGTTCAGTAGATTCGAAAGTTCCGTTTTTATTATAATCGATCCATACAGCCCAAAATTCGGTATAGGCTGAAGCTGTAAAACCGGCACTGTAAATAATCGTGTTCGATCCATAAGGAACGTTTCCAACTAAGTTGGTAAAATTAGCATACCCTGCATTTGCTCCGGTTGTGTTTGCTATTCCTCCGATTGCTACATAATCAATGAACTCATCGGCAACACTGTTCCCTTTAGAGGCACAATATGTAATTGTTACAGGAGAAGTTGTCACAGCAACCGTATTACTTGACGCTGATAGATTTCCTGCTGCATCTCTAGCTCTTACAGAAAAAGAATAACTAGTTGAAGCTGCTAATCCCGAAACCGTAACGCTGTTTGTTGCTGATGTAGTGATCAATGTTGCTCCGTTATAGATATTATATCCGGTAACGCCAACATTATCAGTTGAAGCAGTCCAAGTCAAATTAGTTGACGAAGATGTGGTTCCTGAGGCTGCTAAATTAGTTGGTGTTGATGGCACTTGTGTATCAGTACTTGTAGTGATGGATGTTCTCCAAACTCCACGGCCATATGTAGCAGCTGTAATGTTGTTATCAACATAATTTATTTCTAAATCGGTTACAGGCACATTTGGCAGATTCGTATCAAAAGGTTCCCATGCCGACAAGCTATCGTCTCTGTAATACACTCCTAATGAAGTTCCGACATACAAAGGATTTAAAGGATTATTTGCCTGATGTACAATCACATTTTTACCAATGGATGGCAATCCAGTATTAATACTAGTAAAAGTTGCTCCTGAATCTGTTGATTTATAAACCAAGCCAGCGGTTCCTTGCGTAATTGCGTATACAATCGAACCGTTAGTAGAATGGACGCGTATGTCTTTAACTGTAGTTGGGAAAGTATACACTAATGTGAAATTAACTCCCTTGTCAGTACTTTTGTATAATTTGGCCGCATCGGATACATACATAATGTTATCATTCGATGGGTCGACAATCACATTTTCCACATTACTAGCGAATGTTGTTGTACTGCCAATCCAAGAAGTGCCGTTAAGTTTGTAGACCTTTGTATATCCACCGAACACATCTCCAGCTGCATTAATGGCTAATGGTGTTACCCAGTTTCCACTGCCCGGACCGGTGATGGTTGAAGTCAAACTGTTTCCTCCGTTAGTTGTAACATACAAATTAGAACCTGACTGAATGAACCCGTAATATTTACTACTGTTATTTGGATCAACGCCAGTATCCATACCATCGGCGCCGTAATAATTTTTCCACTGGCTACCACTGTAAGCATACCCTCCGTTATCCTGTAATCCTCCAACCATATTTCCTGATGATTGTTTAGACACGGCGATTTTATAGAATTGTCCTATTTGCAATCCGGTAGTCAGGCTGCTGAAAGACGTTCCGTTATTTGAAGAAACATAGATACCACCGTCACTTCCGCAGTATAGCTTATCACCATAATATCTTAAGAAGTGGATATCTGCATGTGTGTAAGTTGCAGAAGTTGGCGAGCTCCAACTGTTAACTTTTGTAAAAGAAGTTCCTCCGTTAGTACTTTTCCATACATTCAAGCAACCTGTAAAAACTATTTCTGCATTGGTTCTTGAAACACCCAAAGCCATGTCGTACCACGCTTGGGTAGATTCGAAGATATCAGTAGTAGCGGCAGTTTTAGTAAATGATGTTCCGCTATTAGTCGAACGGTACAATCCCTGAAAACCATTTCCTGTTGTTGCGCTCAACACATACACATAAGCTGAATTTGCCGGTGTCACATCGATTGCTAAACGGCCTGAACTTGCCGGTAATCCTGAAGTTACGGCTGTAAATGTAGTTCCTCCATCAGTAGATTTATAGAAAGAAGTTGTGGTAACTGCATAAACTGTGTTAGGGTCTCCGGGTTTTAATTTTATGTCTTTGATATTTCCGCTTAATACATTCGTCCAGGAAACACCAGCGTTGGAAGTTTTGTACACCCCTGCGCTTGTTGCAACCCATAATATGCTAGGGTTTGTTGGGTGAATAAAAATATCAGCTGCTCTAGTTGAAGTATTTGCAAAAGACAATCCCGTTGTATTCCATGTTGCCCCGCCGTCTGTCGATTTTAAAACCCCAATCGAGTACGTATCCCCAGCATCTTTATCCCCGGTGGCAATATAAATTGTATTGGAATTAGTTGGATCGGTTACGATTCCTGATACTCCAATTTGTGGTAATTCATCTGATAATGGTGTCCAATTTACTCCGGCATTTGTAGATTTCCAGATCCCTCCGGCAGGAGTTCCCACATAAATAATATTCGAATTATTTGGATCAACATATATCACATTAACCCTTCCTTGTCCTGCTGACCATGATCCGGTAATCGTATATGAAAACGGACCTACAGGTTGCCAATTTGTTACTTTTGCAGACAATGCATTAGATTTTGATTTTTTGGCATTCTTTTTACTTTTCCAAGCATTCCATGTTTCAGAAGGTGTAATTAATGTTCCGTTAGGGTGTGCATTACTTCTCCAGTAGTACTCCCAACGCATGAATGGTTTGTATCCTGATCCTTTTTTATTTTTATCGTGGTTTGTCCAATAGGCATCGAAAGAAGTAACCATTTCATCGATAGTTAGTTCTTTTCCTTTTGCTTTTGCCGAAGCATCAGACATCCAGGGTGCATCAGAATTAAACTGTGCACTCATTGTTGTTGACAGAAAAGCAGTACAGCCTATCATCAATAATTTGTTGTAGTTTTTAATTAGTTGGTTTTTCATTGTTATTGCTTTTTTAAATTTTTGGTATTATTTAGTTTAAAAGCATTTGAGATTCAAAGTAGCGTTTATTATATATAAAGAGGCCTCATTGTAGAGGCCTCATTTCTAAACAAACTCTAATTTATCTTTTAGCGAACTTTTTAGTGATTGCTTTTTGGCCATCATTAACCTCTAAAATGTACAATCCAGAAGCTAAGTCAGCAACGTTAATATCTTGTTGGCTTAATTTTCCTGTTTTTAAAGATTGCCCCATTAGGTTGAAAATTTGGTAAGAAACACTACGGTTATCCAGCATTCTGATACTCAATGTGTTTTCTGTTGGGTTAGGATACATATCGAAATCGAACACATTAGATTCGTCTGCTATAGTAGCATCACCAGTAACTGTTGTGATTGCAGAAGCACCGATATTTACTGTATAATCTTCCACTTCTCCATAGGTAAATGTTTCACAAGCTGTTGAAGTAGATCCGTATTTCATTTGAACTCTCATTCTTGTATTTCCGGCCAAAGCAGTTGTTGGCACTGTGAAAGTTGACGATAAGTTTCCGCTACTTGAAGAAGAACCGGCAACTACCTTTTCTGAAGTTTCAAACGTTCCGTTTTTGTTGTAATCGATCCAGATTGACCAGTATTCTGTATATGCCGAACCTGTAAATCCAGCACTGAAAACAATCGTATTTGAACCATACGGAAGATTAGCCACTAAAGCTGTAAAGTTTCCGTAACCTGCATTAGCACCAGTAGTGTTTGTCATTCCGTTAAGCGCTACATAATCGATATACTCATCCACCACGCTATTTCCTTTAGAAGCACAGTAAGTAGTTCCTCCAGACAACGTAGTTACGTTTACTGCATTACTTGAAGCTGATAAATTACCTGCTGCATCTTTTGCTTTTACAGTGAAAGTATAAGCTGTTGAAGCTGTCAATCCAGCTACAGTAGCTGAGTTAGATGTTGCAGTAGTTACTAAAGTAGATCCGTTATAAATGTTATATCCTGTAACCGCAACGTTATCTGTAGAAGCTGTCCAAGTTAAATTTGTAGAAGAAGAAGTTGTTCCTGAAGCAGTTAAATTAGTTGGAGTTGAAGGAGGAGTCGTATCAGATCCACCACCTGAATAAGCAGCACCAACACCAACAGCATACCATGCATTAGTAGTTGCAATTACTTCCGCAGAACCAGCTCCGTATAATTCGGTTGCTGATTGGATAGAATAAGTTCTTGCATTAGCGAAAGTAGAGTTTGCTGATAAGTAATTTGCTTCCGTACGGTAAGCAATTTTAGCTGCTTTATCCACAGTGATACCTGTTACGTTGAATGCATTACCAATATCGTTTGTTCCTGATTTACCCACAGATAAAATATAGAACCAGTGATTTAATACTCCAGAATTAGTATGAACACCACAGTAGTCGTTTGATTGCGTTGGGGTACAGTTTGGATTAATCCAATACGTTCCGCCATAAGTATCCGGTTGACCTTCTGCATTTGGATTACTCATAGAACGTAATGCAACGTGTCCAGATCTCATTTCGATATCTTCACCAATTAACCAAGGTTGTTTAGAAGGAGCTGCAAAGAACTCCACACAAGCTGCCCAGATATCAGAGAAACCTTCATTCATGGCTCCCGACTCTTTTTGGTAAGCAAGATTAGCCGTGTAAGTACATACTGCATGACCAATTTCGTGTGCGGCAACATCTAAAGAAGTCAATGCATTGAATCCTCCGGATCCGCTTCCGTCACCGTATGTCATTCGCGACCCGTCCCAGTAAGCGTTGTTATAATTGCTACTATAATGAACATAACTGTTGATTTTGGCTCCGGCATTATTAAAACTGTTTCTTGAGTGTACCGTACTGAAATAATCATATGTCATTTCGGCACCCCAATGCGCATCAAGCGCCGCGTTGTCTTTATTCGTATTATTAAACTCGGTAGCCGTCCAGTTATTATCGACATCGGTAAAGTTTACAGCTGATGAGTAGTTAGTTCCTTTTTTCATGTTGTAGGTTTGCATACCACCACCTCTTGTGTTGTCATGCAAAATATAAGATGAACCGCTCAATAGTGTTTGAATTGTCTGTGTACCACTGTAACGTGTAGCCGCATTAGCTGCTACAACCATTGAAGGTGATTTAAACATATCAACAGAATTACCTCCAGTCATATTTTTACCATGACTGTGTTCCCCTACGTGTTTGATTGTTGCGTTATAAAATAATATTTCACCATTTTTAGCATCGACATAAACATCTCCTCTGCTTACGGGAGCTGTTGCATAAATATCAAATTTATATGCCAACTTAACCTGTTTACCGTCAATTGGTAACAATACCAATTCCCCAGTTGGTCTTCTGTAGTTTAATTTTGAAGCTTCGGCGAAATCATCCCAAAGATATTGTCTTGCTCCAATTTGAGTAATAGCTCTATTCAAAGCAGCATCTGCAGAAAGAGAAGGTTGCACATCGATGTCACCAATGTTATAGTATTCACCTGACATTGTAGCTACTTTACCATTTTTAGCGTGTACAGAGTAGTTTGCGAATTCCACTTTGATTCCTTGATGATACAATTGAAATTTTTCGTGAGTGTAACCAAGGTTGTCAGTGTCTGATTTTACTTTTGAGAAGTTTTGGTTACTTTTTAAACCCAATTGGGTTTTGAAGAGGGATTGAGAATCTGAGCTTTTGTAGCCCGCATTTTCGTTAAACGAGATGAAACCGGGAGTCCCGTTTTCATTTTTTTCAATTTTGTTTACGTTCTTGTCTGTTTGGGCAATAGCCGACAAGGTAAACAACGACAATGCAGTTAGCGAGGCTAAACCGCGTAGTTGTTTTTTCATAATTTGTTTGGTTTTTGGTTGGTTAATAATTTGTTTTTTTATCAAAACCTCAATGTTTACGCGCTATTTTTAACAATTATAAAAACAACACTTAATCATTTGGAATTTCGATATTTTCAATAATATTTGGTTTTATATCATATAAAAACAAAAATATGTTAAAGTATTATAATAAAAATATGGTTTTTCCATATTTTTTGTTAATATCATAACAAAAAAAGGCCGTGCAATGCACGGCCTTTTTGATGATTTTTTAATAATAATTTAAAGTATCATTTCCGGTATATCCCCTTCAATAATCAGGTTTGCCTCGGTGGCATTGATAATATCTTCAACAGAAACACCCGGTGCTCTTTCCAATAATTTGAATCCTTGAGGCGTAATTTCCAAAACCGCCAATTCGGTTACCACTTTCTTTACACAACCTACTCCGGTTAGTGGTAAAGTACAATTTTTCAATATTTTAGATTCGCCTGCTTTATTCACATGCATCATGGCAACGATAATATTTTCGGCGGAAGCCACTAAATCCATAGCGCCACCCATACCTTTTACCATTTTACCCGGAATTTTCCAGTTGGCGATATCTCCATTTTCCGAAACTTCCATAGCGCCTAAAATGGTTAAATCCACTTTTTGTGCACGAATCATTCCGAAACTGAATGCGGAGTCAAAAAAGCTGGCTCCCGGTAATGTTGTTATTGTTTGTTTACCCGCATTAATAACATCGGCATCTTCTTCACCAGCAAAAGGAAACGGTCCCATTCCCAGAACTCCGTTTTCTGATTGAAATTCTACTGAAATATCTTCGCGAACATAATTTGCCACTAAAGTGGGTATTCCGATACCGAGGTTTACATAATACCCGTCTTTTACTTCTTTAGCGATTCTTTTTGCAATTTCTTCTTTACCTAATGCCATGATTAACTTTTTTGTCTAACAGTACGTTGTTCGATTCTTTTTTCAAATTTTTCACCTTGGAAAATACGGTTAATCATAATTCCGGGTATATGAATTTGATTGGGATCCAAAGTACCAGCCGGCACTAATTCTTCAACTTCAGCGATGGTGATTTTAGCAGCTCCTGCCATACATGCATTAAAGTTACGAGCGGTTCCTTTAAAGATTAAGTTTCCTGCTTCGTCACCTTTCCAAGCTTTCACTATGGAAAAATCAGCTTTATATGCTAATTCCATGACATGCATTTTCCCGTTGAATTCTCTGGTTTCTTTTCCTTCAGCAACTTCAGTTCCAAATCCTGCCGGTGTAAAGAAAGCGGGAATACCAGCTTGAGCGGCACGGCATTTTTCGGCTAAAGTTCCTTGAGGTGTCAATTCAACTTCCAATTCTCCAGACAACATTTGTCTTTCAAATTCGGCATTTTCACCTACATAAGAAGAAATCATTTTTTTGATTTGGCGTTTTTGCAATAATAAACCTAATCCAAAATCGTCTACTCCTGCATTATTAGAAATACAAGTCAGATCAGTTACATTTTTAGTCACCAATTCGGCGATGCTGTTTTCCGGTATTCCACAAAGACCAAAACCACCTAACATGATGGTTTGTCCGTCTTTAATATCGTGCAATGCCTCTTGAACGTTGTTTACTTTTCTGTTAATCATTAGTTTGTTCGTTTGTTGTTTAGCCCAGATGGAAGCGGCATCCTTTTATTGCTTTAACAAATGGCAATAAAAGATACAGCAGACAGCTGGAAAAGCTTCAAATACAATTTAATTTATTTTAAATTCGTCTGTGTTATTTTCGTCTTCAGGTTTTACTGCAATAGAATCATTAGCAATAGAATCATTTACTTCTCTTTTTGGAGCGACATAACAATCCACCTTTATGGTTAAATCCTTCGGTTTTTCAAAACCTTCTTTCGAAACATTCAAGGTAGGATCAGCATAACATTTTTTCATGAACAATGCCCAAATAGGTAATGCCATGGTAGCACCTTGTCCGGAAGCCAATGTTCTGAAATGCGCCGATCGGTCGTCATTTCCGACCCATACACCGGTTGCTAAATTAGGTACCATTCCGACAAACCAACCATCGGATTGATTTTGCGTAGTTCCTGTTTTACCAGCAATAGGATTATCAAACATATATGGATAGCCGGTTACTCTATTGTATTTCCAACCGCCACCTTGCGTTCTCAATCGATCACCGGAACCTGATTCGGTTACACCTTCCATTAATTTGATTACAGCATAAGCAACATCCTTACTTAGTACATCTTTCGATTCCAATTTAGGTTCAAATATTACATTACCATTTTTGTCTTCGATTTTAGTAATTACCTGTGGTTTTAAATAAATTCCCTGGTTGGCAAATGAACTGAATGCTGCCACTAAATCTCTAACGGTCATATCCACTGCTCCCAATGCAATTGACGGTTGTGAAGGAATTTCAGTTTCCACTCCCAGTTTTTTAACTAGGCCAATTACTGCGTCGGGTCCGGTTCTGTCAATTAATTTTGCTGAAACCGTGTTCACCGAGTAGGCTAATGCTCTTTTCAGAGTCATCATTCCGCGGTATTTATGGTCAGAGTTTCTTGGTTCCCAATCTTCAGTTACGTTATGTCTTCCTTTTCGAATCATAATCGGTCCGTCCACAATGGTGTCGCAAGGTGACATTCCTAACTGTTCAATAGCGGTAGCATACACAAATGGTTTGAAGGTCGATCCTACTTGTCTTGCTCCAAGTCCAACGTGATCATATTGAAAATAACGGTAATCAATACCTCCTACCCAAGCTTTAACGAAACCTGTTTGTGGTTCCATTGCCATTAATCCCGGTTGTAAAAAATGCTTATAGTAACGGATGGAATCATACGGTGTCATGATGGTATCTCTGTCACCTTTCCATGTGAAAACTGTCATTTTAGTTTTGATGTAGAATGATTTTTTGATTTCTTCTTCATCCTTTCCGTTTTCGGATAAAATACGCCAACGTTCAGTATTGCGCATGGAACGTTCCATAATTTTATCGATATCGGTTTGTTGGATATTTACAAACGGTGCTGTTTTGTTCTTCTTCATTTCCAGGAAAAATTCCTGTTGAAGATTAGCTAAATGCTCTTTGGCAGCTTCTTCAGCGTACAATTGCATTCTAGAATCAATTGTTGTATAAATTTTTAATCCGTCAGAATAAATATTATAATCAGAACCGTCTTCTTTTTTATTTTCCAACACCCATTTCTTCATGTAATCACGAAGGTATTCGCGGAAATAAGTCGCCGTTCCTTCGTTATATTTTTCCGGAGTAAAGGTTAATTTGATTGGTTTTGCCTGAAAATTCTCTTTTTGGCTTGCTGTCAGGAAATTATTCTTTTCCATCTGTTTTAACACCACATTGCGTCGATCTCTCACTTTTTCTTCGCGTCGCAATGGATTGAACAACGACGGATTTTTAAGCATTCCCACTAACATGGCCGCTTCATCTACTGTTAAATCTTTGGGTTCTTTAGCGAAATACACTTTAGACGCTGAACGTATACCAACAGCAGTATTGATAAAATCGGCTCTGTTCAGGTACATGGCTATGATTTCATTTTTGGTATACTGACGCTCCAAACGGATAGCGATAATCCATTCTTTTGCTTTTTGAACGATACGAAACGGTAGGAATCTTGATCCTTCTCCGTGGAATAATAATTTGGCCAATTGCTGTGTCAATGTACTTGCTCCACCGCTTGTTCCTACACTCAAAACAGCTCTCATTGTTCCTCTTCCGTCAATTCCTGAATGCTCATAAAAGCGCTCATCTTCGGTAGCTACTAAAGCATTTACCAAATGTGGAGGCAAGTCCTCATACTTAATAGGTGTTCTGTTTTCATTGAAAAACTTTCCAATAGTTACACCATCAGATGAAATGATTTCTGTAGCTAAATTTGATTCAGGGTTTTCCAATTCTGAAAAAGAAGGCATAGGGCCAAAAAGTCCCCAAGATGCAAAAAGGAAAAACAATAATAATCCTCCAAATCCCATGAAGAAAAATTTCCAGAATTTTTTCACATATGGT
>DATEDY010000191.1:0-2574 GCA_035281405.1 Flavobacterium sp. | reverse complement strand
GTGAACTATTTATTAAGTAAGTAGAACTCCTTTTTAGTACTCTACTGTAATAACAAAACTATTGTGAGGTTCTGTATTTGTTTCGTTGAAGTCACTGCAACTTTTCCCTTCTCTTGCTGTTGGACATGCGGCTACTTTCAAGGTATCGGTGCCTTTGGATACCGCACTGAACGTGTATGTCATTGTTCCACCGGCTCCAACATAGCCCAATGATTCATTAATGCTGGAATTGTATTCAGATTCGATTAGTTTAACATGTTTGAAATTCTGTTCGTTAATCCAACAATTGGAATAGCCTGTTGATCCATTGGTGATTAATTCTATTTGGAATGTTTCTCCAACATCGCAACTTATTTCTCCGTTTTCACCCGGTTTATAATACGTTTTGTTTATCCAATAGTGTATTGCAAATACGATAAGGAGTAGTGGCAGGATTATAATACCGGTCCGTTTTATTGCTTTGTTCACTTTTTACGCTTTATTTTGTCGAAAATACATAAATACCAATCCAAATGCAATCGTTATTTCAAAACGAAAACTATTTACATTATTTAGAAGGTTTCATTACCGAAAGCCGTAAAGAAGGGTTTTTGCGTGTATTGTCGCAGCGTACCAAACATTTTACAGTCGTTTGCGAAGATGTATACCAATTGCACAATACGAGCGCCGTGATGCGCAGTTGTGAAGTATTCGGGATTCAGGAATTGCACGTGGTGGAACAGAAATACGGTAAAGACATCGATAAAGAAATTGCTATGGGTGCCGAGAAATGGGTAGATATCCATCGTTTTGATAACAATCAGAGCTGTATTACTCATTTAAAGGAAAGAGGATATCAGATCATAGCCACCACTCCGCATGAAAACGATTGTATGCTGGAAGACTTTGATATTTCAAAACCTTCGGCATTGTTTTTCGGAACCGAGCGTCATGGTTTGTCTGATGAAGTGCTGGCACAAGCGGATGGTTTTGTGAAAATCCCGATGGTAGGTTTCACTGAAAGTTTGAACATATCGGTTTCAGCTGCTATTATACTGCAGAATGTCTCGACACGATTGCGTCATTCTGATATACAATGGCAACTCACCGAAGCAGAATTGCTGGAAAAACGCATCGATTGGAGTCGTAAATCGATAAAAGACATTGATTTTATTACCCAGAAGTATCTGGAGTCGTTATAATTGCTTTTCCAGTTTAGCATTCAGGATGTCTTCCAGGTCTTTCTTGCTTTTTTTACTCTCGTATTTGAACCCCCAGTTCATTGCTCCGGTAACTATTACTAGCATTCCAATTGGCATGAAAGGAACGAATGGAGGAATTTGGTTGTTAGAACTTTCCGGAAATATTCCTATCAGCATTGCAATGAAAGCAAAAAACACTCCGGTTAGCCAGAAGATCGAAAAGTATTTAACAACTTTTGTCAGTTGCATTTCGACATGGACTCTGGAACCTGATGTTGTTCCTTCTATTTTTCCTGTTATAACGGGAAGGAATGAATTTCTGTAATTAATTACACGACTTATTTTAAATTGGTTTTCAGTTACTGTACCATTATAGGAAACGCCAGTGTGATCGTAGTACCAGTTTATATTTGAACGTTTTACATTGTGAATGTGTTTCCTTAATTCCTCGGTTAATTCAGCAGGTTGTAAATTAGAATTATATACTAGATTTTCCTGTGGTATCAGTGTTATTTTCATTATAATTTGGAATTCAAATACGGGTATAAGAAGGTATTATCGCCCAAAAGTATCATAATTGTCTTCAGCATATTTCTCAAAACGCTGTAATAATTTGATGTTTTGCTTTTCAATAACCGTTAATTCTTTGGCTACATCATCAGAAACCGGTACATACCAGTCTACCGGGTCAAAAAACTGACGGTAGGTTTTCTTTTTGAACGTATAACCATGACGTGCAAAAATAGTATTGCGTAAGATTTCCAGTTCCAGCTTTTTAAGGTTCTTTACATCGCTTTCTTTTAAGAGCGTAGTGGAAGAGTTTAGTTTTGTTACCACATCGGAAGCAGTTCTGTACACTTGTTCTTCATACGTTCCTTTTTCACCATCTGCGGTTTCATATTCAACCGAATCTATTTTCATACCATACTGATCCATGAATTGCGTATAGTCTTCATCGTTAGGCAACATCAGATTCGGATTGTATGCAAATTTTTGTTTGGTCAGTTTGTATACTCTTTTTTTAACGACTGCTTTTTTATCGTTTGGAATCCATTCTCCTGCAAGGGTGTCGTTTTTAATAGTAAAGGTGAAAATACCGTCTCTTTTGCTGTCTCCCGGTTCTTTTAGTTCGAAATGGAATTCATTCAGATCGGCTACTTTCACTTCTCCGGATAAAAGACGATTGTTTCCGGCCACTACATTTTGCCCGAGCACTTGATTACCAACAATCTTTTTGATGACAATGTTGATCTTGTTGGAATGTACAAATTCGCCCACGGTATCATATTCTTCAGCAATAAAATCACCTACCCAGTTGCCATACAATTCTTTGTATTTTTCAACATCTTCAACAATGGTTTCTTTTTGTGCCAATGGTTTTTCAGCTTCTTTT
>DATEDY010000190.1:0-2948 GCA_035281405.1 Flavobacterium sp. | reverse complement strand
TAGTACTGTTGCTTTCATTACTTCATTATACAAACATTTATATACTCACAAATTACATTCAAAAATTAATTAAATAAGATTATTATGGAAACTTCAAAAATTTTAATCGGTTACGCTATCTATTTACCAGTCGCTTTTTTACTGACATTTTATGTTTCAAGAACGCTATTCAGAAACGGAAAAATATTTATGCTGGACATATTTAAAGGCAGGGAAGAAATTGCTTTTGCTACCAATAAACTTTTCGAAACAGGCTTTTACTTACTAAATCTAGGTTTTGCTTTAATGATTCTGAAGTTAAGTCTTTACGAAAACACCTACCAGAATTTAATCGAAGATTTGAGTTATAAAATCGGTGGTTTTTCTATTTACTTAGGTGTTATGATGTTTTTCAATCTGTACCTGTTTTTCAGAGGAAAAAGAAAGGCAGCAGCCAGATCAGCTCAAGTCGCTACCGGTAATATATAGTCACAAACAATCCCAATCACGACTGTCCGGTTTAATTTGGCAGTCGTGTTTTAACCTCATCATCATGGAATACAGTTTCAAAATTTGGTTTTTCACAACTCTACTATCACCTATTCTGATATTAGTATCAGGGTTTTTAATCCATTATGAAAATTGGCATGACATAGCAGAAAGCATCCCTTTACTTTTAGTCATGATATTGATCGGATCTGTTTTATCACTACCAGCCATGTTGCTTTTCTATCTGATTCAATACAAACTCCGCAACATCGTAACGAACACAAAAGCAAAGCTGTTCTTAAGTGCTTATTCTTTTGCTTCGGTTTGGGTTACCTTTTACATTGTTGATCACGGATTTGTTGAAAGAGGTTCCAAGCAATTAGTGATTGTACTACTATACTCATTAACCATAGTCATTGGCGTTTGGATTTTCAAATTATCTGAAACGAAAGAAGCAGCAATTCATTAAACGATGACAGCAATACGACTGACCACCAAAATCAACGCCGACAAACCAATCGTCTTTGATGTAAGCCGAAACATCGATTTTCATCAACAATCGTTATCACACACATCGGAAAAAGCAATTGCCGGAAGAACATCCGGATTAATTGAATTAGACGAAACGGTTACTTGGCGAGGAAAACATTTTGGCTTCCAACTCACACACCAAAGTAAAATTATCGAGATGCATCAATACGATTCCTTTGCAGATGAAATGCTGAAAGGCTGTTTTACATCATTTGTTCACTATCATTATTTTGAGGAAGAAGAAGGCGCCACAATAATGATTGACGAAGTATATTATGAAACTCCATATGGTATGCTGGGCAGATTATTTGATTATGTAATCCTCCGAAAATACCTTCGGAAACTTATAGAAAAAAGAAACGATGCCATAAAGAAGCAATCAGAAAAAACAAAGCAGCTTGGTTAAGCTGCTTTGAAATCCAATTAATATATAAACAATCTAAAAAAAATTTAGAGTCTTACAATACCTGTAACATATGGCGCACCATTCAACGGTTGAAAAATTTCAACAATAGCTTCCCACACTACTTGTGCTGGCGGCATGCTTGCAATACATTTGTAACGATAGTTTGTCCCAGCAACAACTTGAGTAGAAACGGCTTGAGGTGTATAAACTACTCCTACAAAACCTTTCATAGCTTCATCAAATACTGCTTTATCTTGTGCTGTTAACGGATGGTATGCTGTCCATCCTCCTACTACTACTTCCTGGTCGTTTAATAATGTGTTAGTTGACATAATTTAATTTGTTTAATTGATTTCCTACTCATGTGGCTTTTCAGATTCCGCCTTGTTTTTAAAGTTGTGTCAAACTCAACTTCGACGTCTATGTAATATTACCACACAAATTTACGGGGAACCCAAAAACTGCATCTGCGTATAAATACCTGATTTCAGTCAGTTAACAGAATGATAACACTAAAAACCACCAAAAAACAGGTACGCTTTCGACCCAAAATGAAGTATAATATTCGGAGCGTTTCGGACTCGAGAAAATGGTAAAAAGAGCCAACACAATAATTAGAATTAAATTGATCCAAAGCTGGCGGATTTGAAAATCGGATTTCAAAAACTCCAAACAGTAAAACGGAATCAACAGTAAGAGATTCAAGAGCTTGGTTTTGTAAACACCCAACTTTTGCGGAACGGTTTGCAGTGACCAATCATCATGCTTCAAGTCGATGATTTCAAATATCAGAATCAGAATAATGACCAATAAAAACCGTTGGCAAAATTTCAGCCACACGTCTTGATTGATTGGTAAACCCGCATTGATGATGGGTAGAAAAAGTGTAATACCGGCCCAACAGAAAGCCACTATATAAATTTTAACCCCAGCCCAGCTTCGGGCATTGCCCATCTTTGGAAAAACCGGCAGTGTATACAAAACCGTCAAACCTAAAAAAAGAACGGTCACCCATTGGGTATGAAATTGCAATTGAAAGAAACAATATCCTGTTGCAATAAAAGAAAGCACACTCAATACCACAATGGCCTTTCTTTCCGTAGTCAGCTTCAGTTTTTTAGCCCGAACCAATTCATCGTATTTCACAAAATTATAGCCGACAATCGTTCCGAAAAAAGCAAAAGATGCCATCGGAGCATCATACACTATATGGAAAAAATGAAAGGTCATTTGTACCAAAGCATACACCGCTAATGCCACGTGAATACTTCCGTGAATATAAAAATCGAGTATTTTTTTCAAAAACCTAATCATTCACAATTTCAACGTTCTGTTTGATTTCAGTGCCTTTTTCATCCACTACAGTAATCAAATGCCTTCCTGTATTGACCACAACAGGCATTTCATGGAAAGTTTGAGTGGTTCCCTTATATTCTTTATCAATGTACCAAAACAATTTGTAATCCCGGTTACTATGTGCCACTTTTAAGACTACGGGCTGGATTTTTCCTTCAAAATTTTTAGTCAGGTAAATGGTACTGTT
>DATEDY010000189.1:0-2972 GCA_035281405.1 Flavobacterium sp. | reverse complement strand
TGCTTTTTTACCGGCAACATTTCCGCCATAGATATCATAATAATGACGAACAGCCTGAGCTACACCATAACCGGTAATCATATCTGCTACCGTATATTTTCTGTTGATATCCGGAGAAAAAGTCGTGTTTTCAATCACTTTCACAACACCTTGGCGTAATTGTCCAATTCGGTTGATTTTATCTGCTTCGGTAGGTCTAAAATGCCCGTTAAAAACCCCTTCTTGCGGATGCCAAACACCACATTCTTCCGTCATTGGAATTACTTCATGAATTTCGTCCACATTCAAATCGCCGCCAGTTCCGTAGTAACTTTTCAATAAAGGTGAAACTGCTTTGTACCAACGTTGTAAAACACCTTCTTTTCTTGGATCTGCAGGATCGAAGTTAATTCCAGATTTAGCGCCACCAATAGCCGGTCCGGAAACTGAAAACTTCACTTCCATAGTTTTGGCCAAAGACAATACTTCATTCATATCCAAGCCTTTACGCATACGGGTTCCCCCTCCGGCTGCTCCGCCTCTCAATGAATTAATAACCGTCCATCCTTCTGCATCAGTTTCAGGATCTTTCCAATGGAATACTACTTCAGGTTCTTTATTTTCGAATTTCTTTAAAAGCTCTTTCATGTTTTATAGTGTTGTATTTTTAAAAGTTGAGCAAATTTAAAAAAAATAACTTCCTTAAAAATAGCTTTAAGGAAGTTATTGAATGATTTTTATGTAAAAACTATTATTTTTTTCCTAATAGCTCTTCTTTTAAGTCTTTATCAGCAGGTTCATTAGACAACCAGATTCCGAATAATGCTTTTTTGAAATCCAATCCAGGGATTTTACCTTTCAGCTCATCATTTTTATATACTGAAACTGATTCCTCTAAAGTATTATAAGCCAATATAAAAACATCTTTCTCAACGATTTTGTCAGCTAACATTGACTTTAACATGTCAATTCTAGGCTGCATAGCTGCTAAATTATTTCCACATGATTTCTCAAATCCGATTTCCATGTTTTTGGTCAATTTATGAGAAGTAACCAATTTAGATGTAATTTGGATTCTGATAGCCATATCCGCCTCACTATCAACGATAAAAGCACCGTCTTGAGATAACTGTGAAAGATACAAAGCCTGAACATATACATCTACCCATGCTTTAGATCTAGTACCAAAACCATTAAGTTGCAATGATTTTTTTTGAATTTCAATAGTTCTTGGAATGGTTACACCGTCTTGTTCGAATTGAGTTTGTGCTTGTGATACAAAGCCGGACATTAACGATAGTAATGCCACTAAAATTGTTTTTTTCATTGTTGTATTTTTAGGGTGTGCAAAAGTACTCTTTTTATTAAACATCTGAAAGCTAATCTTTAAAAATTATTTTCAAACATTATCAAAAATCGTGCCTGAACAATGATCATATGCCGCCCCAGTAACACTTGACAATACATTTACTTCATTTCTAAGCCTTAACAATCCTAATAAAGCAAAAATTAAAGCTTCTTTAAACTCAATTATCTTGGCGTTTGGTATTTCGATTTGCATTTTAGGAAGGTGAAATTGCATTCTTTCTATTAGGAAATCATTATAAGCACCTCCGCCGGTAACTAAAAGCATTCCTGTATTTTGCGGTAATGCCTTACTAATTTGTAGCGCTATGTGCTCAGTAAAAGTCCTCAATTTATCTTCAATTGAGATAGAATATTTTTCAATAATTGGCAAAACAGTTGTTTTTACAAATTCAAAACCGAGTGATTTTGGGTAATTCATTTGATAAAATTCCAATTGATTTAATTCGGATAACAGTTCTTCTACCACCAAGCCTTTTCTTGAAATTTTCCCTTTATCATCATACGCTAAACCCAACTGATTCGCATAAAAATTCAGAACAGTATTAACAGGAGAAATATCAAAGGCGATTCGTTTTCCTTCTTCTTCAAAAGAAACATTTGAAAATCCACCTAAATTCAGACAGTAATCATAACCAGAAAACAAAATTCGATCACCAATAGGCACCAAAGGAGCTCCCTGGCCACCTAATTTTACATCCTGAACCCTGAAGTCACAAATAATTTTTTGATCAACTATAGCAGCTATATTAGACAGATTTCCAATTTGAAGAGTAAATCCATTGTTTGGCTGATGTAAAATAGTATGACCATGACTACAAACTGCATCCAGTTTTTTAAGTTTGTATTTATCTATAAAACTGCGGATTATCTTACCCAGAATTTCGGTATACTCTTTATTAAGGTTTTCTAATTCGGTTTCTGTATAATCAACAGCTTCCTTTAATCTTTTTACAAGATCATTTTCATAAGAAACGGTTTCACTTTCTTCAATTTTGAAACTCCATTTTCCGTTAGCTATAGTAAATTGAATGTGAGCTAGATCGACTCCGTCAAGCGAAGTGCCTGACATTACTCCTACAACGTTATAATTCTGCTTTAACATGGCTTAAAATTAATCATTCTACTTGAAAAATTGGTATAATTGTCTATCTTTGGGAACTTTAAAAATTCATTAAACAAAATTACAAAATAAGATGAACTTTACTTTAAGCGAAGAACAATTGATGATTCAACAAGCAGCGAGAGATTTCGCTCAAAGTGAATTGTTACCTGGAGTTATTGAAAGAGACGAACATTCTATTTTCCCGACTGAGCAAGTTAAAAAAATGGCTGAATTAGGATTTTTGGGAATGATGGTTGATCCGAAATACGGTGGTGCAGGTTTAGACAGCGTTTCTTACGTATTAGCAATGGAGGAAATCGCTAAGATTGATGCTTCTGCAGCGGTTATCATGTCAGTTAACAACTCTTTGGTTTGTGCCGGTTTAGAAAAATACTGTTCTGAAGAGCAAAAGCAAAAATATTTAGTACCACTTGCCAAAGGTGAAGTAATCGGTGCATTTTGTTTGTCTGAACCGGAAGCCGGATCGGATGCAACTTCACAAAGAACTACTGCAATCGATATG
>DATEDY010000188.1:0-3648 GCA_035281405.1 Flavobacterium sp. | reverse complement strand
GCAATGGTAATTTTTTTCAAAGTATTATAAGTTAATCATCAGACCAAACTGACTGGTACTTGATGCCAATGTATATCTTGAGTACGAATAATCGAATCTGAATTTTCTGAATCGGATTCCGAAACCGGCTGAAATACCGGCGAAAGTTCTTTGCTCCATCAGTTTTAATTCGGCTGCACGGCGGAAGTTGTAACTTAGTCGAAAGTTGATTCCTTTTGTTGGTAGAATTTCGGCACCAAAAATAACGTGGCGGAATGCATTTCCGAAGAAAGTCACTTTTTCTTCAGTCACATTGCCGTCAATTGTTTCTTCGCCACGAGCCGGATTAGAAAAAGCCACTTTCCATTGTTGCAGATTTTCCAAAGTCAGATGCCAACGAACCGGTACATTTTCCAATTCCCGTGAAACACCAGCTATGATCTCAAGCGGCAATTTTTCATTTGCTCCGTTATAGGTCGTAATTTGAGTTCCCAGATTTCGCACTACCAAACCGTAATTGGTTTTGGATTTTTCATCTTTATAAATTGCACCCAAATCGGCAGCAGCTCCAAAAGAATTATACGATTCCAAAGTAGAAGAAATAAATTTTGCATTGGCACCTATATACAAATCAGTATAGGGAACATTATAAGCATATCCTAAAGACAAAGCCACTTCGCTTCCCGAAAAGTCTCCGGTAGCATTCCCTTGTTCGTCCCTTCCGTCAAATTTTCCGTAATTGATATAAGTAACTCCTGCATGGAATGTTTGCAAATGACGATCGTAAGTATAAGCATAGGCTGCCGAACCGTAGCTGACATCGGCCAAATAATTGACATAATTGAGTGCAAATCTACCATTCATTTCATCATTAATCGTAGCTGGATTAAATAATGGCTGATTCACGTCGTAATCATAATTTGTAATAATCTTCCCTCCTAAAGCCGCTTGTCTGGGTGAAGGAGCATTACTCAAAAACTGATAAACACTCTTTCCTCCCACTTGCGCAAAAGCCGAATAGTGAATAAAAAAAAGAATAAGAATACCGAATTTCTTTAACATGGAATAGATTACACGTGATTATATACAACGTAGTGGCGAAGATATTATTTTTTATAAAAAAAACGGCTAAAAATTTTAGCCGTTTCACATTATAGTTTTTTTGCGTGCTTCACTTTATCCTTTGTGATTGCAATTTCGAGTACTTCGGTCATTTCATTTACATAATGAAAAGTTAGTCCTTCCAAATAATCTGCTTTGATCTCGTCGATATCTCGTTTGTTTTCGGAACAAAGGATAATCTCTTTGATTTTAGCTCTTTTTGCAGCTAGGATTTTTTCTTTAATTCCGCCGACAGGCAATACTTTTCCTCTTAAAGTTATTTCACCTGTCATAGCCAGATGCTTTTTCACTTTCTTCTGAGTCAATAAAGAAACCAAAGAAGTTAGCATAGCGATACCCGCACTTGGTCCGTCTTTTGGCGTAGCACCTTCCGGAATATGTACGTGGATATTGTATTTGTTGAAAATTTCAGGATTAATACCTAACAATTCCGCATTCGCTTTTACATATTCCATGGCAATAGTAATGGATTCTTTCATTACTGTTCCCATATTTCCAGTAAAAGTCAGATTTCCTTTTCCTCCGGAAATAATAGATTCGATGAATAAAATATCACCTCCAACGCTTGTCCAAGCTAATCCTGTAACCACGCCGGCTGTATCGTTATTTTCATATTTATCACGCTCTAATTTCGGAGCGCCTAAAACATCAACGATATCCTTATCAGTAACTTTTACATTGTATTCTTCTTCGAGTGCAATAGATTTTGCCGCATTACGTACCATTTGTGCAATTTTCTTTTCCAGACCACGCACACCTGATTCGCGAGTATAACCTTCAACGACTTTTTCTATTTGCTTTTTACCAATGGAAATCTGTTTCGAAGTTAAACCGTGTTCTTTGACTTGTTTAGGCACCAAATGCTGCTTTGCGATTTCTACTTTTTCTTCAATGGTGTAACCTGTCATGGTAATAATTTCCATACGATCACGAAGTGCAGGCTGTACATTTGCGATGTTATTAGAAGTCGCTATGAACAATACTTTTGACAAATCGTAACCCATTTCAAGGAAATTATCATAGAATTCCTTGTTTTGCTCCGGATCCAAAACTTCCAATAAAGCCGATGACGGATCGCCATGATTACTTACAGAAAGCTTGTCAATTTCATCCAAAATGAATACTGGGTTTGATGTACCCGCTTTTTTAATGCTTTGAATGATTCGTCCAGGCATAGCGCCAATATAAGTTTTACGATGTCCTCTTATTTCAGCTTCATCACGTAAACCGCCTAATGACATGCGTACATACTCACGTCCTAGCGCTTCAGCAACCGATTTTCCAATGGAAGTTTTTCCAACTCCCGGAGGTCCGGTTAAACATAAAATTGGCGACTTCATATCATTACGCAACTTCAAGACCGCAAGATGTTCAATAATACGTTTCTTCACATCGTCAAGACCAAAATGATCTCTGTCCAAAATTTGCTGGGCACGTTTTAAGTCAAAGTTATCCGTAGAGAATTTATTCCATGGTAATTCTAAAAACAATTCCAGGTAATTACGTTGTATACCGAAATCAGGTGAGTTCGGATTGGTGCGTTGTAATTTTGAAATTTCTTTATCGAAATGTTTTCTGGTTTTTGCATCCCAATCCATTTCAGAAGATTTTTTGCGCATCTCCTCTATTTCTGCTTCATGTGAAACTCCACCCAATTCTTCTTGGATTGTTTTCATTTGTTGCTGCAGAAAATATTCTCTTTGCTGTTGATCTAAATCGAAACGGACTTTAGACTGGATATCATTTTTCAATTCCAGTTTCTGAAGCTCAACATTCATGAATTTCAGCGTACTCAAAGCTCTTTCTTTCAGCTTATTTTCCTCCAGTAAACCTTGCTTTTCCGAAGCGTTCAGGTTCATATTGGAAGAAACAAAATTGATTAGAAACGGGTTACTTTCTATGTTTTTAATAGCAAAAGTAGCTTCTGTTGGAATACTTGGACTTTCTTTAATAATTTGAATCGCTAATTCACGTACCGAATCAATTATCGCCTGAAACTCCTTGTCATTTTTAACAGGACGAACTTCCTCAACCTCTTTTATTGTTGCTCTGATATAAGGTTCGGTTGTTGTTACCTTATCAATTTCAAATCGCTTTTTCCCTTGAAGAATAACTGTTACATTTCCATCAGGCATTTTTAAAACGCGTAAAATTCGGGCAACAGTACCCACTTTATTGATTTGACTTTCGTTAGGATCTTCGTCTTCTTCGTTTTTTTGAGAAACCACACCAATAATCTTATCCGAAGCATTTGCATCGTTAATCAATTTGATGGATTTGTCTCTTCCGGCAGTAATTGGAATTACTACACCCGGAAATAAAACGGTATTACGTAAAGGTAAAATAGGCAAATCTGAAGGTAATTCTTCATTATTCATTTCCTCCTCATCTTCGGGAGTCAATAACGGAATTAAATCAGCTTCATGATCTAACTCCTGAAGTGACAAACTGTCAAGCGTAAGTATTTTTTGTTGGGACATATAAGAATTAAGTCATTTTGTCATTAAACATTGACACTTTCAATTACAAAGATACTGTAATAAAAAA
>DATEDY010000187.1:0-3374 GCA_035281405.1 Flavobacterium sp. | reverse complement strand
ATGAAACTCATTTCTTCACCATCCAGTTTTCCTGTCATCAAAATCTGATCACGTGTATAAATTCTGTTAGTAGCTGCATCAACAGAGTTATCGTCTGTATCTTCAACTTTCTCTTTTTCTTTATCCTTTGCTTTTTTATCTGACATGTCATCAGAAATGATCAAAGGGAAATTATGGTAGCTGGTAGGCTGAAAGTATTTCTTTTGGTATAAAAATCCACAATCAATCCCTCTTCGGTCTGGTGAATCAAAATGTACAATTCCATAACCCAAACTAATCAATAAAGGATGCTTAATTAAATCTTCTAGTACGGTTCTGTTTTCAATTTCAGACACACCTAAAACGATTGGAGCGTTTTTTTGAACGTCACTGGTACCCAAAGCAGAGATAACTCTAGCCAAATTATCAATCTTTTTCGCATAATTTGCCGGTGTATAGATAAAATCTTCATCGTTTATCTTAGGGTCATTAACGGTATCAAAAAAATTTTCAAGGTTGTAAAATGCAATGGTATGAACGCCCATTTTCTTGGATTGAGCCGTCACTCCTGTAGCTATTAGCGTGATTAACAGCAAAGTAAAATTCTTAATCTTCATAATCTTCAATGTGAAATTTTCGTCAAATGTATAACAAAAGTTGCGCCAAAAGTAAATAATATTATTAAAAGGTGTACATTTGTCGCCCTGCTTTCGAAAAATCTGCAGGAAAACTCGAATTAATTTTTAAACTTATTTATGAAAAAACTTGTTATTAGTACATTATTTGTATTACATGCATTTTTAGTTTTTGCTCAGCAACCTACTGGAGTTTCGGGAGTTGTTCTTGATGCTAAGACTCAAAATCCTTTACGTAATGTAGTGACATCGATCGTAAACACTAATTTGACGCAAGTTACGGGTCAAGATGGTAAATTTACGTTCAAAAACGTTGCTGTAGGTAGCCAAATCCTTCAAGTTAAGAGTGACGGTTACAAAGAACAGATGCTTGCTGTAGAAATTGTAGCAGGGCAGACTTTAGATTTAGGTGTTGTAGTTTTAGAGGAAGACATCCAGACTACAGAACAACAAATCAGTTTAATTACCATCACTGAAAACGATTTGGGTGATGACAACAGTGGTTCTGAAAGTACTTCAGGATTACTACAAGCGTCACGCGATGTGTATCAGCAAGCTGCTGCTTTCAACTGGGGCGGCGCACGTTTCAGAATTCGTGGTTTAGACAACGAGTACGGTACTACAATGATTAACGGTATCGTAATGAATAAGTTATACGATAACAGACCACAATGGGGTAACTGGGGTGGTTTGAACGATGCAACTCGTAATCAGGAATTTACAATGGGTTCTGCTCCTTCTGATTATACTTTCGGAGGTATCTTAGGAACTCAGGAAATCAATACCAGAGCGTCTATTTACAGACCGGGAACAAGACTTTCATTCTCTGGAACAAATACCAATTACAACTGGAGAGCAATGGGAACGCATGCTTCTGGTTTAAGCAAAGACGGATGGGCATTCATCGTTTCTGCCAGCAGAAGATGGGCTCAGGAAGCGCACTTTGAAGGAACTGATTATGCAGCAAATTCACTATTTGCAAGTGTTGAAAAAAGATTCGGTAGCAAACATGCTTTAAACTTTACTTCTATTTACGCACAAAACAGCCGCGGAAAAACATCTCCTAACACTCAGGAAGTTATCGACCTTAAAGGGTACAAATACAACTCTTACTGGGGATGGCAAGATGGCAGAAAACGTAACTCAAGAGACAAAAACATCAATGAACCAATCATGATGTTAAGCCACTACTGGAAATTCAATGACAAGACTACTTTAAATACTAACGTAGCATACCAAACAGGTTCTGTTGGAAATACACGTTTAGAATACCCTTACGGAAATAACCCGGATCCAACATACTACAGAAACTTACCAAGTTATGCCTTAAACTACCACACAAGTGGAGGGCAATGGTACCCGGATTATGCGGAAGCAGACAGACTTAAAGCGGCTTTCTTAGAAGGAGGTCAGATCAACTGGACTGAGATGTATTTAGCCAATACAAGAACAGCTGTTGATGAAAATGGTGAGCACAAAGCTGCTTATGCTTTAACTGAGCAAAGAAATGATGACACTCAAATTTCTGCCAACTCAATTATCAATGCACAGTTATCTGATAACATCAGCATGAATGGTGGAGTTACTTTCAGAAAATTAAAATCTCATAATTATGCTGCTATTACAGATTTATTAGGAGCTGATTACTTCTTAAATGTTGATTCCTTTTACACTGGAGACAAAGCGCAATTCAACCTTAATAATCCAAACGAAAAAGTTAGATTAGACGGAATTGCAGGCTATAATTATAATTTACATGCAATTGTATTTGACGGATTCACCCAGTTCAAATTCAACTACAAAAAAGCTGATTTTTATTTCGCACAAACTTTCTCTCGTTCTCAATACCAAAGAGAAGGTTTATTCAGAAACGGAAACTACGCAAGCAACTCTTACGGAAAAGGAACTAAAGAAATTTTCGAGAACTTTGGTTTCAAAGGAGGTATGACTTATAAACTTTCAAGCCAACACTTATTGGATTTCAACGGAGCTTACATGACTAAAGCACCGAACTTAAGAAATACATTTGCTAATGCTCGTTTTAACAATAACGTAACTTTAGATTTAAGAGATGAAAGAATAACAAGTGCTGATGCAAGTTATATCATCAGAACTCCTAAATTCAAATCAAGAATTACAGGATTCTTCTCAAAAATCCAAGACGCAACGAATGTAGCATTTTTCTTTGGTGAAGGTGTTGCTGACGAAGATGACAACAATGGTAGCGAAGATGCTTTCGTAAGTGAAATCGTTACAGGAATGAACAAAAAGAACTTTGGTGGTGAGCTAGGATTGGAATATCAATTCACTTCAACGCTTAAAGCTTCTGCCGCAGCTTCTTATGGAGAGTATATTTATGATAACAACCCTACATTAAGAATCAATAACGATGCTGCTGCATCACCTACTAATACATATCCGGTAGAAGATTTCGGAAAAACTTACCTAAAAGGATACAGAGTTGGAGGTATGCCACAAAAAGCGGCTTCAGTTGGATTAGAATACAGAGACCCTCACTTCTGGTTCATTTCAGCAAACTATAACTATTTTGACGATTCATACATTGGAGTTTCAAACGTTTTAAGAACAAACAACTTCACAATCGACAACAACACAGGTGTTTCTTACCCGGGCGTTAACGAGGCTTCAGTTAGAAAAATCTTGCAACAGGAAAAACTGGATGAATTATATTTATTAAATTTATCTGGTGGTAAATCATGGAGAGTGGACGGAACAACTTTCGGTTTCTTCGCTACTGTG
>DATEDY010000186.1:0-12479 GCA_035281405.1 Flavobacterium sp. | reverse complement strand
AGTCCGGAATTTACCTTAGAGCCCCATGCCAAAACAGAAAGAGGTACGGAAATCATTTTGCACATCGCAGATGATTCTTTGGAATTCCTGGAAGATTTCAAAATCCGTGAATTGTTGACCAAATACAACAAATTCATGCCGGTGCCTATTAAATTTGGTACCAGAACAGAAACTATCCCTGTACCTGAAGGTGCTGCGGAAGATGTAAAACCCGAAACGATTGAAGTAGACAACATCATCAACAATCCCAATCCGGCATGGACAAAACAACCAACGGAATTAGCTGATGAAGATTATAAAAACTTCTACCGTGAGTTGTATCCGATGCAGTTTGATGAACCGCTATTCAACATTCATCTGAATGTGGATTATCCGTTCAACCTGACCGGTATTTTATACTTCCCGAAATTGGGCGATAACATCCAGATACAGAAAGATAAAATCCAATTGTACCAAAATCAGGTGTTTGTTACTGACAATGTTGACGGTATTGTTCCTGAATTCTTAATGATGCTGAAAGGAGTTGTGGATTCTCCGGATATTCCACTAAATGTTTCACGTTCGTACTTACAAGCCGACGGCAATGTGAAGAAAATTTCGAATTACATCACTAAAAAAGTATCGGACAAACTGAAGTCGTTATTCAACGAAAACAGAGAAGATTTCGAAACCAAATGGAACGACATCAAACTGGTATTGGAATACGGAATGCTTTCAGAACCTAAATTCTATGAAAAAGCAGGTGCTTTTGCGTTGTATCCTTCTACTGATGGCAAATACTACACTTTAGAAGAATTGAAAGAAGCCATTGCTGCAAATCAAACCGACAAAAACGGTAAAGTGGTTGTGTTATATGCTTCCGACAAAGAAGCGCAGCACAGTTACATTGACATCGCCAAAGAAAAAGGCTACCAGGTGATTGTGTTGGATTCACCAATCGTTTCCCACTTGATTCAGAAGTTGGAATCTGACAATGAAAACCTGACATTTACACGTGTGGATGCCGATCATATTGATAAATTAATTCAGAAGGAAGACACACAAATCTCGAAACTTTCCGATGAAGAAAAAGAGCAATTAAAAGTGGCTATAGAACACATCGTTCCGAAAGAAAACTATACTGTACAGTTAGAAGCCATGGACAGCAACTTAGCGCCTTTCATGATTACACAGCCGGAATTCATGCGTCGTATGAAAGAAATGAGTGCTACAGGCGGAGGTGGTATGTTCGGTATGGGCAATTTCCCGGATATGTTCAACTTAGTAGTGAACACCAACTCTGAATTGGCCTCGGTAATTTTAAACACCGAAGACGAAGCAACCAAAGCCAGTTTAGTAAAACAAGCATTGGACTTGGCTAAACTATCGCAAGGCTTACTAAAAGGAGAAGAACTGACGTCTTTTGTAAAACGCAGTTTCGAAACACTGAAGTAATCATTCAGTAATAAAGAACAAAACCTGCAGGGATTACTTGCAGGTTTTTTTTGTTTAAAAGTTATCCAAAAAAGCAAACATAAATTCTTTAACATTTTGTGAGGAAAAACATCTTCACCATCGTTTTTTATATATGTAATTTTATAAGACACTACTTACTGTAATACATTATTACATTGAAAACAAAAACACTACATCAACCCATTGTATTAAAATTCAATTAATTACAACCAATAAAATGGGAGTACTATCTTACTTAAATGATGCTTTCAAAACACATAGTTATTCTATTATAACAGCGTTTATCAAAGGGATTCTTAAAATTACCCTTAGGGGTTTCATCAGTCAGCTCCAAACCATGAAAGCAATACATAGCGATACTACCAAAGAATCACTGAGTGCTATTTCAAAATTCAGAAAACTGTTTGCGGATGAAGTATGGGAAACCTAACTCTAAATCATTTACAATCTAAAATTCTTGTATTTATGAGGTAACAACCATTACAACAAGCTATTAAAAACAAACAACAGTAAGCCAAAAACACTTATAAGAGCAGAATTAGAGCGAAAGTTATATACTTAAAGATATCGCAACTATTAACAATAAATAAATTAAAAACTATGGAAACAGAGAACAAATTAAAAGAAATGACCACAACAAGCTGTTTGAATGAAGCATACAGATGTTACCAAAACCTAAGCCCAAATTTTACTGCAACGGGCAATGATGGGTATTGGATTTTAGGGTGTATTTTAGACAGTATGATTGATTTTTTAAACCTAGCCGGAAAACACGGTATTGTCTCTTATGATGATGGTAAAAAGTTTTTAAATGCAGTAGCAAATTGCTACATGACCAATCAGAAACAAGGCGAATGGTATGATGATTGGGCATGGTGGGGAAATGCTACAGCAAAAGTGTATAGTCCGGATTACAGTAATCTCTTTGGTTCAGACCCAATATTACAGAACAACTTTAAAACAGTATGCAAGCAGACTTTTGATTTTATAAAATCAGGAAAGGTTCCTTACTTCCCAATGGATCATTCAGGGTATGTAGGAACATTTAAAGCATATAACTATGCTAAGGAAATGGCAGTGAGTAACCCAGGTCAAGGTTGGGAACAAATTGTAGAAGGTGCTGAACCGGTTTGGAATATTGGATGCTGGCAGGCCCCAATGACTCCTACTACTTATAATCCGTTTTACACCGGTCTAGGACCTTTTCAGGATTCTGTCATCAATGGCTTATTTTACATATTAACTCAGCGAACACTTAATCAGGCAGGTTTGGGCACACAGACCGAAGTGGACGAAATGTCACTTTTTTATAACAATTGGATGGGGTTATCTTCTCCTCAATCACTCCAGCCGGAACAAAAGTTGTTTTGCCAATTGGATAAAAATGCGGGATTATTCCGCGAACGTGTTAGTATTTATAAAAATGGAAATCCGGTTAACGGCTATAACCACAATCTGGTATGGACTGGCGACCAAGGATTAATGCTGTGCGCATTAACTGAATTGTATTATAAACAAAGTGATGCAGAACAACAGTCCACATTGAATTTAATTTTATTTGTAATCAATGGAGTATTCAATTATGCTCTTGGCAATTATCTTACACATTATGATGTGATTATGCCATGGTGCCATCTTAATTATGACAAGAATGATCAGCCTGGTCAAGCTCCTGGAGGAGACCCCGGAGACTATTTTTCCGGAACTGGGATCTTTATGCGTGGGTTATTGGAAGCTTCTAATATTCCTTCAATTAAACAGTTTATTGGCACACCTCAAATACAACAAGTATTGAATAACACCCTATCAGCGTTGACAGATGGCAATACATACATGAATTTTATATTTAATGGAGATGCTCCTCCTGTTGACGATTCACACAGATGGTTCAACGACTTTAACAAGATGGCTACTTTAGTAACTGCCAGTCAGTTATTATTAAACGAACAGGTATAAGCTAAAAAATAAAATCATTATACAACATTGGTTAACCACAAAGGAGTCTGAAGTACTGAATTAAAGTTCTGTACTTCAGACTCCTCATTGAGGAATACCCGACTCATTAGTATAAACCATATACTCCGAAGTCCCTCGACTTCGGAGTATATAAATACAACACAAGTTTAAAGTCTTACGTAATAAAGAAGATTTTAATAAGTAAGGAAACCTCCGGGTCTTTCAAATTCCTTCTTCTCTGTCAGCTTTCCGTTTTGATCATAAAACTTCCACTTCCCCGACTTCTGTCCCATATAATAATTGCCTTTTTCTTTTTTCTTCCCGTTTTCAAAATACACTACCCAATTGCCGTTGGGAAGATCTTTTTCAAAAACACCTTCGGAGGCTTTGTATCCATTTTCAAAATAATGAACATAATCTCCTTGCTTTTCATCATCTCTGTAATTGGCTACCTCTTGTGGATTCCCATTTGGGTAAAATGACTGCCACAATCCGGTTTTCATTCCTCCTTTGTAAAATTGTTCTGCCAGTACTTTTCCGTTTTCATCAAAAATATACCAAGCACCAATTTTCATATCTCTGTCAAAAACACCTTTTTCTTTTATAGTTCCGTTCGAAAAATAAGTAACCGCTTCACCTTGTTGCCTATCATTTTCATAATGCACTTCAAAGAATAACTCTCCGGTTTCATACCACTTCTTCCAATGTCCTATTTTACTATATTCCTTGTGGTATTCTTCTCTGAATGGTTTCCCGTTAGGATAATACTCCACCGTTTTACCGTACAAAATACCATCATCAAAATTCTTTTCAGATTGCAACGTACCGTCTTCGTAGTAGCTTTTAAAAAGTCCGCTTTCTTTATTTGATTCATAATTTCCTTCGGTACATTTCACCCCATTGGAATACCATGAAGTATACGGACCGTGTAGTTTGTCGTCTTTATACATTCCTTCGGAAGCCTTGTTACCATTAGTGTGATAAGTAACTCTGATTCCGTCTTTCGGTGGTTGCTCAGGAAAACGACTCTCTTTAGCCGCATCCAGTAAAGCAACAGTCGGTTGTTGGGCAAATACCGCGCAACTACACAACAATAGCATTAATACTCTTTTCATCAGTTTCATAATAGTATGTTTAAAAGGAATAGAACCGCAAGAATAGTATCCCCTTACGATTCTTCCCTCTTCATAAAAATCAATTATAATTTAGTATCGATTACCACCTGAAAGGTTTCTTTTTTCACTCCATAAGTCAATGTCATGATATACAACCCGGCACTAAGTTTACTGTTCACATGCCAAGGAATGGTTTGTATTCCGGAGCCTAAACTGCCTCTAAAAATCGTTTCCACTGTCTTTCCTGACATATCCGCTAATTCTATACTGACAGTTTCAGCTGCCGATGGAAGTTCAAACGAAATGTCTGCTTTTGAAGCTACCGGATTCGGATACACCTTAAGGGAATTACCTTCTTCGGTCGATGCTGTTGGCGATTTAATACCCAATGTGGAATTATATACAAAAGCTTTCTCTGCCGACCACGAGCTCCATTTCAGGTTTTCATCTCTGTAACGAACTCTGTAATAATACGTTTGTCCTGTTGCAAGTCCATAGGCTGAAGCATTCAGTTTTGAAATATCCAGATTGGCATTTTTGTTTATAGGCGTATAATTAGGCGCTCGGGTATCATCATAAATATTATATTCATCCTGTTCTTTATTGATCAATAAGGTCGTGTAATTCCCCGAAGTTGCCGTTACCTGAAAGTGGCAGGTTTGTGCTACATCAACACCAACCATGGGTGAAGCGGTCAAAATGGTTTGGTTTTCAATTCCTAAAGCTGTCGGCGTTGCAGGTTTTGCCTGGTTCAGATTCAAATGAAACTCATCAATCAACTCATTCACAACCGGTCGGTTACTATGTCCGAAACTAAATGTCTTAGCGTTAAACGATTTATTGTCCACATCGATATCGATCAGCGTCCAGGAATACACATCTTTGCTGACTTTAATTTCAGGATAATCGGTTTGATTGCCATACATACCCCAACGGTCTAATGCTGAACCTGCTCCTCCTGATAATTCCAAATACATATCATGACTTCCGTTAGCTATATCGGCTACACCACGCTCATAATTATGCGAATGACCATAAGCCAACAAAGCATTTTTAGGATATTGCTTTAATTTCGGAAGTATACTGTTCTGTACAAACACTTCGTTCCCGTCTGGCCATATTTCACTATGTCCGGGATGATGCAGAAAAGAAAACACAAAATCAATATCGGCATTGGCATTCGATTCCTGCAAACGAGCATCAATCCAATTGATCTGATCACTCACCTTATATCCTGAGTTACCGTTAACAGCCAAAATTTGTGTATTCCCATAAAGGTAATTATAGAATTTTTCATTGTACGAATGTCCCACAGGATAACCATTGGTCAACTCTTCATACTTCATGTATTTAAAGAAATTAGACGAATCGCCTTCATGGTTTCCAATACTAATCATCGAAGGAATGGAAGCCGTTAATGGTGCAAAAGGCGTAAAATATTCATTGGTATACTGACTCACCACCGAGCCTGTGGAAACAATATCACCGCAATTTAATATCAAGTCAACCGAATTATGAAAATTAGGCCCATAAAGTTCCACCAGTTTGTTTTTAATCTGTAAAACATTCTGCGTGGTTTTGGCAACATCGGTTCTATTGTCACCTAAAACTACCATTCGGATATGCTGATTGGGTGTACTTTTTAAAGCCGGTGTCCTGAAAACGTTTACAGCCGAAGCAGTTGTGCCATTATAACATTGGTAAAAATACTCTGTATCTGGCTGTAAACCGGTCAACTTAACGGTATGCCAGTAATAACTTGCAGTGGAACTGATTCGCTCCCAAGTACCTGTGGTGGTCTGGTTCAAATTACTACTGCTGGTACCAAATTTCACCACCGGGTTTTGTGATGTATTGGTCGAATGCCATGAAATATATAGCGAAGTTGGTGTAGCCGTTTGTAAATACGGATTCATACCGTTAGAAACCGGTGCCGGAGTATGTCCATAACCTCCAATAGTAGCTACTTCCGCTGCCGTCAATGGTCTGTTAAATACACCTATGGAAGCAACATCCATCTGATTGTCTTCGCCATTATCATCGGCTAATAAAAGCAATAACGGATCTAAAGAAAATCGTCCGTTAAGGGAATTGGGCTGACCCGGATTCCATAATTGCCCGTCGATGTACATTTTGATTTCATTACCCACATCGGCTGTAATCACTAATCGATACCATTCATTAGGCAATACGGCCGAATTGGAATACGTCAAAGCGGTTACCCCAATCTTTCCGGCTGGATTGACAAACAAATCACCATCGTTGGAATTCCCCTGATTGGTTTGCATAAAACTGTAATACTGACCCACAGAAGGCACTTTAAAGTCAATCATCACCGAATATTTGTTCGAATACGATTGACCGTAAGTAGGAACACCATGCGTGCATTTTAAGTAATTCCCTAGGGTTTTTCGTAGTGCATAATTGGTCGCTGTTGGTCCTGCCACCTGAGTAAATGTCCCTTGAGGAACTAAATTTGTACCAACTTGCGCCTGCATGAGGTTAGCACTGTTTTCAAAATCCCAATACCCTGTAAGGATACCTGTCCAATTTGCCGGAACAAAACCGGTTTGCCCAATGGCTAAACCGGTAGTCAACAGCATCAGTACAATGACTGTTTTTTTCATTTTTGGTTAGTTTTAGTTAGTTCGGTGGCAAATATTCAATTTTTATTTTAATACACTATTTCCTACGCAATATCTTAAACCAATCATAACTTTTTACACACAATACCACTGACTTACATTCACTTACAATACAAATTCTTAATTTTCAGATAACATAACTATTCAAAACGCATTTGGCTTCCACAGTTAGAATAGTCCAATAAAATTGAAGTATCCTCATAAATAAAATTGTTCTTTTCTTACCTTTATAAAATAAAATTAATAACCATGACACTCCAACAGTTAAAATACATAGTGGCCTTAGATGAGGAAAGACATTTTGCAAGAGCTGCCGAAGTCTGTATGGTGACACAACCCGGATTAACCATCCAACTCAAAAATCTGGAAGAGGAAATAGGCATTAAGATTTTCGACAGAAATAAAGTACCATTAACACCTACTGTTCTCGGAGTGGAGATAATCAGCCGTGCCAAGAAAATTCTTAGGGAAGCTGATGAAATTCGCGATTTTGTGATTAATGAAAAGAACGTATTGGAAGGCGAACTGAAACTGGGTATTATCTCCACATTATCTCCTTATCTTATTCCTCTGTTCATCAAAGCAATGAAAAAAGCCGCTCCAAAAGTGCATTTTATCATCAAAGAGGCCAACACAGGCCAATTAATGAAAGAAGTGGAAAACGGAACGCTTGATGTGGCCATTATGGCTACACCTACCGGACATCCTGCCCTTATTGAACACCCAATATTCAGGGAACCTTTTGTAGCTTACCTCAACGAAGAGCATCCTTTGGCGGGTAGCGACTTTTATGAACTACAACCCAATGACAAAACCGAATTGTTATTACTCCAAAGTGAATTTTGCTACAATGCCCAACTGTTGGATATCTGTGGTATTAAAGATCCCGGAAAAATAAAAGAACAGTTTACTTACGATATCAGTTCTATAGAAACACTGAAAAATTTAGTCCGAGCGCAATTAGGCTTCGCCATCATCCCCGAACTCTCTATCCTCAATGAAAAAAACACCGGTCTTTTCAAACCTTTTAAAGAACCCAAACCGGTAAGGGAAATCAGTTTAGTCGTTTCCGATTCTTTTTCTAAAAAGTTACTGCTTGAAAAAATGAATGAAGCCATCTGGAACTGTCTTCCCGATAACCTGAAAAAGGATTTCGCCTACCGCAAAATCAGATGGAATGATTCGCCTTATTTCACCAAAGCGGTCAGTCGGTTTTTATAACAGACAAAAGCCCGACATAAATGCCGGGCTTTGTATTATCCTTAAGTAACTGCTTACTCTTGTTTATGCATCGATTATAATAAAGTCGCTGCCAAGGTAATTTCTGTATTCAACAGTTTGGATATCGGACAGATCTCTTTAGCCTTTTGAGCTGTTTTCTGGAAATCCTCTGCTGAAATTCCGGGTACTTTTCCAGTAAGTTCTAAATGAATTAAAGTAATGGTACCATCTTCAAAAGTAACTTTAGCCTCTGTATTCAAATCCTCAGGCGTAAATCCCGCTTCGCTTAAAAGAAAACTCAATTGCATGGTAAAACATCCTGAATGTGCTGCTGCAACCAATTCTTCGGGATTGGTTCCCACTCCTTGCTCAAAACGGGTCTTAAATGATAATTGGGCATTGTCTAAAGTGGTACTTTGTGTACTAATGGTTCCTTTTCCTTCCATTCCTGTACCTTTCCAGTTGGCATTCGCTTTTCTTGTAAATTTCATGATCTTAATTTTTTTAAATGATTATCTTTTATAATTCAAATCGTTATTTTGATTTGATGAGACAAATTTATGGCGATGTTTATTATAAATCAAATTAATAATTTTTGATGTCTATAAAATTTATTTATAACTACCTTCTCCAAAAGCATCTGTTTTTCAATCTATCTAATCTACAAAATTTTATCATACAAAAAAACTACCCATCTCATAATCAAAACCATAACAACAAACAAAACCCTGCAAACTAGGTTCACAGGGTTTCTGATCATAACTACTTTGGACGTAATTATTTATTTCTAAAGGAAATTCCGCAAGAGCCCGAAACTTTCTTGCCTGTATACTGAATGACATTCAAATCAAACACTTCCTGGAATCTCTTTTGCTTGCCTAATCCTACAATCATCGGCGTTAATCCTGTAGTTGGCATTTCGAAAACAGTTTTACCGACAGGATAAATCCAAACGACTGATTTTCTCTTGTACATTTCAACTCGTGCCCCTCGAATATGCTGCTTCGCATAAGCTTGGAAGTATTCATTCATTTTCGGATCAGGGAAATAGATGAAATAAGGCGTTTTGGCTATCGGTGTCGGAAACACTTCAACTCTAATGCTTTTCGATCTGCTTTTCGCAGCATTTCCAAGCATCACAAAGCTGGCGTTGTCTGAACCCGAATCAGAATATATAATGGATATATTCTTTTGTGCCAAATTATTGTCGTCCCAAACATGATTGCCTGTAGGTGCAAATCCATCGTGTGGTGATACTTCTACCAACAAACAAGGATGCCATTCTACTTCAATACCGTCTACAAGCACTTTCTCAGGCGGAATTAAATCGGCTGTCCATTCGAAAGTGATAAAACCATCTGCTCCTGCCGCCACCGGGTTAACCAATTGCTCTCCAATGAGGTACGTTCCAAAGGTAAGCGGATTCGGAATAACACCATTCGGACGTACCGTTGGAATGAAATTATCCGGATAAATAAATTCAGCTCCCGCATAATGCACAATATAGGTTCTGATATAAAACGGATATGAAGCCACTGTTCCTCTGTTTTTATAACGTACATTCAAATAGTTGTTTTGTCCGGCTATAGGCGATTGATGCACCGTATTGGCATTAGTAGCATAACTAGCCGGAGCGATTCCGTCATTGGCGTTTCGCACCCAGATGTCAACTCCATGCCAATGTGGTGATGAAGCGGTACCTGCTCCGGTATCGGCCATATTGTCTCTCACGAAGATATCACGTGACGACGGATAGGTATGCGCTGTACTCACAGCTAAAGCCGCATTGATTCTGCCGTATCCGTAAAACTCACTAAAAAACGGCCCTGTATATCCCGGATCGGTGGAAATTCTATTCATGGTATCTTTCCATCTTCCAACCGCATTGGTATTGCCCGGATCAATTTTAGTAGCGGTTTCCCGCATAATCTCACGGACTTCAATCCAAGTCAGTTTATTGTTAACCGATAGCATTAAGGCAGCAACTCCGGCACAAACCGGTGTAGAATAGGACGTACCTCCAAATCCGTTCTTATAATCTCTGTTCCCAAACGATACTGCGGTTCCATTGGCTTTATTGTTAAATAATGCCGGTGTAAAGGATACCGTATTTCCTGCAATTCCTGTAATTCTTTTGGCTTCCGAAGGGGAAACGTTCATACTTGGATTACCAATGAATATGGCCTGACCATTGACAAAACCGGCCGCAGAAGCCACAGTAATCGAAGTGGCACCAGCTACAGCTGCCGCAGAAAGTGTGGTTTGTCTTTCTCGGTTACGTGGCATATTCCCGTCATCTTCGCTCACACCATTCAGTACCGTTCCTGTTATCGCTCCATAATTCTGAGGCGGATTGTGCAACGGGGAATCTCCTACATAGGCATCATGACTGGGCGCACAAAAATCCAGTAATGTTCCTGAACCACTATAAGCGGAAATAACTTCAGTCGTTCCATTATTAGCTAAGGTAGAAGCTCCACAGGCAAATGTTTTCTCATAAGCCGCCCAAGGTCGTTGAAGATGGAAATTACTATTGGTTGCATAATTACCTACTGAAAAGGTCATGATAATTCCTTTCCCTCCTCTTCCATACGTCGTCAGATGATCAAAAGCATCCTGCATGAAACCCGAGATAGGAGCAGTAAAACCGGCACCAAAACTACTCGTGATGATATCAGCTCCCCTAGCTAATTGGGTAGGAAATCCTACTCTGGCACTATTGGGGTTAAATCCTCCAATCCAGATGTACATATCCGAATAATCGGCTTCTGTTCCTCCTCTTCGGATACCCATCAGTCTACAGTTTCCTGCTACACCCACGTTTCCGTCAGGAACGCCTGCCATCACTGAACTGGTATTGGTAAAACCTACCGAAGCACTGGCACAACAGGTACCATGACTTCCGCCCAACGTATTGTTATTGGCTACCATACTCACAAAATTGAACGAATTGGTCATCTTAGGTTGTCCATTGGATACCGTTCCGTTAAATTGCGGGTGATTGGTATTTACGCCACTGTCAACTACTGCCACTACTACATCCGGGCTTCCGAAACGTTGCGCTGCGCCTAAATTATCATTAAGTACCTGCCACGCATCGGGTGTATTGATCAACGGATGATCCCACTGCTCCGGGAATAAGAAATTGGTTGGTATGATCGCATCTTCTTCATACGTGTGAAATAAATTCGGCTCGGCATAATGCACAATGTCCATCGCTACCAATTGGTCACATATTTCTAAACTTTTATAGGTATTACCAGCGGTGCGGACTTTAAAATGGTAGGCGTTTCCGGCATATGGAAGCGTTCTTAGAATTACTAACCCCAATCGCTTGGCGATCACTCTCACGTCTTTTTCGGCAACGCTGCCTTTAAAACGAACAATGATTTCATCGGTCAAAATGGTAACATTCTTTTCGTTTTGCTTTAAAACCGGTCCCGTTGATAAAACACCTTTGAGTCTTTGAATGGTAATAAGTAATTTTTGTCTTTCTTCTTCCGATGATCCCTTAGGATACGCAAACATACCCAATCCGTTTTTAAGTAAATTGCGATGCGCTTTCATCGGTTGCAATTGATAGCGCTTGGCAATATCATTTAACTGTCGGTTAACTAATTTATCATCATCTGCCTGAACAGCCACTCCAAAATAATCGTTAATTGGTTCAAAAGGAACTTTTACGTTACCTCTGTAGTAAAACGGCATCCCCTTTTTGCCTAAAATAAACAATTCATCAATTGCGTTTTGCCCCACAAAAACGCTTCTTGTCTGTGTTTCATAGTTTTTTTCAGAAACGGTAATAACATACCTGTCTGATTTGATTTCCCCAGTTACATACGCTCCAACCTGCTTGTCAAAACGCAATGCAATTACTTCCCGCTTGTTCGACATGGTAACCGTAGCGGTACTAACCGGCTTTTTGTTGAAATCAACAACCGTAATCGTAATCATGCTTCGATTTTTCATAAACATTAATTCTTTAAGAAAAATTACCCCAACTCTTTCTAGTTTGTTTATTAGTTTGTGTAATTCTTATTTGTAACACCTACTCTTTTCTGGCTTTTCGGCTTCCTCCATGCACATT
>DATEDY010000185.1:0-20914 GCA_035281405.1 Flavobacterium sp. | reverse complement strand
GGAACTTTTGAAGATTTACTTCACCAAATCAAAAATCAATTAAGATGTGATTACCGTCATCAAAGATTTCCTTTAGGGAAACTGATACAGGAACTTCAGGCTTTCGGTGAAAAAGAAAGAATTTTTAATATCACACTTTCTTATGAAAAACAGAATTATTCTACTAATTTCAAGGATACACAAACTACTGTAATTCCATTAACCCATCAATCTGAAAGGGTAGCTTTGGCTATTTACATCAGGGAGTTTGATGAATTGGAAGATGTTAAAATTGATTTTGACTATAATGTTAACTATTTTAATGATTCACGAATCACACAGCTGGTTGAGCATTTTGAGAGCCTTCTCACAGAAGTTTTAATGCATCCGGGAAAGAAGTTAAAGGAGTTTACGTATTTGACTGATAAAGAAGCACATCAAGTTTTGTTAGCATTCAATGATACCAAGACGGATAAATCAAAAGATCAGACAGTAATAGATTTATTCAGACAACAAGTTGAAAGTTTTTCTGAAAAAGAAGCTTTAAAAGATGATTTTAGATCTTATACGTATTCGGAACTCAACAAATTATCTGATCAAATCGCAGCGTACCTGAGAGCTACGTATGGGAAAGATGATAAATCCCCGATTAGCGTTTTATTAGAACGATCGGCTAATATGGTTGCTGTTTTATTGGGGATATTAAAATCGGGGAGACCTTATATTCCGTTAGATCCTGCATTTCCAGAAGATAGGCTGAACTACATTGTTGAGAATAGCCAAAGTAAAGTGCTAATTAATGAAAAAGAGTATCTTCTGAATACCAAAGATGATGTGTCTGTAGTATCGCTGGAAAGTATTTTGAAAGAAATAGATGCATATAGAGGAATAACTGAAAAAGTAGTTTATCCCGAAGACACCGCTTATATAATTTATACATCAGGCTCAACTGGAAACCCTAAAGGCGTTGAAATTGGTCATCAATCGTTGTGTAATTTTCTGACCAGTATTCAGGAAAATCCGTGTGTGAGTTCAAATGATCTGTTATTTTCGGTAACAACTTATTCTTTTGATATTTCAATTTTAGAGTTTTTTACACCGTTACTTTCGGGAGCGACTTTATATATCGCAAGTCAGAAAATTTTAGCTGACACGCATTTAATTATTGAAAAATTAGAAGCAGTGCAACCTACCATAATTCAGGCGACACCAAGTTTTTATCAAATGTTGTTTAATGCAAATTGGAACGGAGACAAAGGATTGAAGGTATTGTGTGGCGGTGATTTATTAAGTGAGGCATTAGCCGAAAAATTGATAAGTCATTGTTCAGAAGTTTGGAATATGTATGGACCAACAGAAACGACTATTTGGTCCAGTATTAAAAAAATTGAATATCCAAAAGATGCCGCAAACATTGGTAAACCGATCAATAACACTCAATTTTACATTTTAGACCAATATTTGAGTCCGAAACCAATTGGAACAATCGGAGCAATTTATATCGCCGGAGACGGATTGGCTAAAGGCTATTATAAAAATGAAGTATTAACCAAAGAAAAGTTTGTTGCTAATCCATTTGATGCCTCAAGTTTACTATATGAAACGGGTGATGTTGGGAAGTGGAATGATAAAGGCGAAATTGAATTTTTGGGAAGGAATGATAATCAGGTCAAAATCAGAGGTTACAGAATTGAACTTGGTGACATAGAATCGCAATTGAATCAGATACCGGGAATAAAGGATTCTGTCGTAATTGCCAAAAAAGGAGATCAACAAGAGGCTTTTTTAGTCGCTTATATTCTTAAAAACGAAGAGGAAATCGATGCTAGAAGTATCAGCACGATATTGAAGATGAATCTTCCGTACTATATGATTCCGAATACAATCATTCCGTTAGAAAAATTCCCGCTCACACCAAATCAAAAAGTTGATAGAAAATCCTTATTGCAAAGAGACATTCAACAAACCGTGAATCAAGATGATTTTAAATCACCTGCATCTGATTTGGAGAAGAAACTTTCTGAATATTGGAAAGAGGTATTGAATACCAAAGAACCGATAAGTGTAAACGACAACTTTTTTGCACTTGGCGGTCATTCGTTGAATGCGGTTAAATTGATTGGGTTAATTGAGAAAAAGCTCTCACTTACAATTACTTTAAGAACGCTTTTCGACTATCCTACGATAGAATTATTGGCTTGTCACTTACAGGAACTTAAACCGATCCATTCGGCTGGTATCTCATTAGCGCAACCTAAAGACTTTTATGAATTAACGCCTCCTCAATACAATATCTGGCTGGCTTCCCAAAAAGAAAATGGTTCTGTGGCTTATAATATGTCAGCAGCTTATACTATTGAAGGAAATATAGATTTGGATAAAATCACCAATTCAGTAAATAAAATAATTAACAAACATGAAATCTTAAGAACCAATTTTATTGAAATAAACGGAATTCCTTATCAAAAGATTAATGCAACCGAAAATGTAAAGCTTGAAATTGCCATCAATAAATTGAATAGTGAAAAAGTAAGTGAAGGTATAGAGGAAGTAATTACTACTGTTTTTGATTTAGAAACGGATTTACTGATAAGAGTCGGACTTATTCAATTGGAAACGAATCAGTTTATGCTACTTTTTTCAACGCATCATATTATAATGGATGGTTTATCATTGGAAATTTTTATCAAAGAATTTATTGAAAATTATAATGAAAGCATCTCTAAGGAAGTAGCCGATGAGAATAATTTAAAATTCCAGTTTAAAGATTATTCAGAATGGTTCAATAAAACATTGGCTGATAATGCTGTTAAAAATGAATTGTTTTGGAAAAATTATCTTCAAAATTATCGACCTAAAGATTCTTTTGATAGAGATTTTAATGCTGAATACAATCAACAAAGAGGGAGTAAGTATTTGTTCGAACTAACTGAAGATACTACTTTGGGATTAAAGAAATTGGCTCTTGATGAGCAAGTTACCCTTTATACCGTTTTAGCGGCTGCTTTAAATATTCTGATTTATAAATATTCCGATCATAATGATATTTGTATAGGAACCGTAAATTCAGGAAGAAATATACCGGAGTTGCACAATCAAATTGGAATGTTTGCCAAAACGCTTGTTTTGAGAACAATGATTGAATCGGAGCAAACCATCGCTGCTATTTTGAAAAATACTCAAAAGAATTTATTGGAAACAAATGACTATCAGGATGTTCCATTCAGTAAGCTGCCTCAGTCCGTTTTTGACGTGATGTTGGTATATCAAAATCCTGAATTTTCCTTTGATAATATTGATGCTTTTGCCGATTTTAAATTAACGGCATATCCTCTTGATAATAAATACAGCAGAATGCCAATCGTGTTTAATTTATTTGAAAGTGATAACAAATTGAAAGGTATCATAGATTACAATTGCGACATGTTTGAAAAGGATTCTATTCAAATTATTATGCTCAAGTATGGTGAAATTTTAAACGAGATAATAAGCAATCCATTGTCGAAAGTTGACCTGATTGATGCCAAATTGGAGTTTGAAAAAAATACGGCACTTGATTTTGAATTTAATTTCTAAAAATAACACTTATAGTTTTGATTCATATTTATTATTCTTATCTGTCAGAAGAAAATCACGAGAGTTTGTTAAAAAATGATTTGCCAAAATTTGAAGCTGAATATCAGCAAAAAATCAAGCGTTACAGAAGATGGCAGGATGCACAATCATCACTTTTAGGTCGCATATTGCTGTTTAAGGGAGTGGAAGAAATTTACAAAAACAATCCTCATGATAAAGTCATGAAACATACAAAATATAACAAACCCTATTTTGATAATGATTTAATCAGGTTTAATATTTCGCACTCAGGTGAAATGGTTGTCTGTGCATTAAGCGATAAATACGAATTAGGAATTGATGTTGAAATTGTAAGGGATGTTGAAATAATCGATTTTAAATCCCACATGACCGAAAACGAATGGAGCAATATCATTATGTCCGGGAACGAGAAAGCTTCTTTTTTTGATTATTGGACACAAAAAGAAGCTGTTATTAAAGCGCATGGACACGGATTGACTATTCCTTTGAATTCTTTTGAAATTTCTGATAATACAACTCAAATCAATGAAGAAAATTACTATTTAAAAGAAATGAAATTAGATGAAAAATATAAATGTTATCTCTCACTAAAAACAAATATCACTGAAATATCAATTAAAAACCATAACATAAACTTAAAAAATTAATGAAAAATAAAATGAAAAATCTAACAAGACTGTTTTTACTGTTATGTCTGTTCTCCACTTCTTTGTATTCTCAAACTACGGTTTTTAAGTACGAGAAAACTACAACTTTTTTTCCTGATGAAGAAGTTATTAATAAGCATAATATTGAATGGGGATATTTAAGTGTTCCTGAAAATTGGGATAAACCTGAAGGTAAAAAAATTAAGATAGCAGTTGCAATTTTAAAGAGGACGTCAAAGAATAACGACCCCAATCCTGTTGTTTTTGTAGAAGGAGGACCGGGCGCAGGTGAAATAAATGGGATCTGGGGTTGGTTAAAACATCCTTTAAGGGAGAAAAGCGATATTGTTTTGGTTGACTTGAGAGGTGTTGGTTTCTCTTTCCCGAAGTTTTGTCCTGAATTGGGTAAAAAGTTCCTGGAAATTTTGGCAAAAAACCAAAGCAGTACTCAGGATGAACAGCAAAAAGCCATTGCTGCAATGGACTGTAGACAAGATTTATTAAATAGAGATATAGATTTAAAAGCGTATAACAGTAAGGCGATTGCCAAAGATTTGAATGCCTTGAAAAAAGCATTGAAATATGATAATTGGAATGTTTATGGTGTTTCTTACGCAACCTACACGGTTCAGGTTTATGCAAATGATTTTCCCAACGATATTAAAACATTGGTTTTAGATTCTTCTATTCCTGATATTTCTAAATTCTACTACAATCAGAATACTTCAAATTATATGAATAGTTTGGAAAAGGTTTTTGATGCCTGTAAAAATGATCCTAATTGTAATAAGCAGTATCCAAATTTAGAAAGTACCTATTATGAAACAATAGAGAAGATGGATAAGAACCCAATCACGGTTAAAGTAGATAAAAAAATTGTTCCTGGTGGATTGTTTACTTATAATGCTGAAGATTTTAAAGTTTGTATTCAACAGTCTTTGTACCATAAAAAATTAATTCAGGTAGTACCTTTACTGATTACTGAATTTAATAAAGGAAATAAAAATACTTTGGGTTCACTGGTAGCTGCTTTTTCAGGAGCTTTAAGTATGGATTATGGTTTATTTTATACTACAATCAGTGATGAGGCCTTGCCTTACAATTCAATCGAAGCATTCAATAAAGATGCACTTAAGTACAAAAAATTAAAAGGAGGATTGTCATTTTACAAATCTGATTTCTTAGTGTCTGATAAATGGAATTCAGGAGCTAAGAAGCCATTGAACACATTAAAAGATCTGTCAAATCTGTCAAAAATGACGGTACCGGTATTGGTGCTTTCCGGTGAATTTGATCCTGTTACACCAATTGCTAACGGTAAAATGACTGTAGCGATGTTTAAAAACGCATTTTTAGTAAAAGATCCTGTTTCGGGACATGGCCCAAGTTTTTCAAAAAAAGGGTATGACGTTGTTGCTGAATTCATACAAAATCCAACGCAAAGACCTAATACGAAAGAATTTGATTCCGATAACAAAGTTCGTTTTGTCACTGACGTAAAGATTAGCGGTGGAATTTCAAATTTTGCCAATAGCCTGAACGAATTTAACCTGCTATTTTTTGCTCCTTTCTTTATCGCTATTCTCATCTTGTTAATTTCAGTTTTTAATTTTTGTTATGTATTCATAAGAAAGGGAAAACGTACCCCAAATAAACTCATGAAGGGACTTATTATAAAAACTGCTGTATTGGTTTTTATTGTGCTTATTGGGTTAGTTTTGGCTATAAATAGTACTGCTGAAGACAATTTCTATATACTGGCTTTTGGGATTCCAAATCAATTTGATTACTTGTTTGTAATTCTATGGACATTTATATTATTTACTGCTGTTTCCACGCTCTATTTTATTTTTAGAATAAAACATATTGCTGATGCAAGTGTTATGGCAACAATACTTTTTTCTTTATTTCTAATCAGTGTTTATTTCCAATATTGGGGATTTGTGTTTTAAAGTAATTCCTTTCATATATTTCAAAACCGAAAAGCAATGTTATTCTAAATTTTCTCAAGTTGAGATAGTTTAATTCAAAGAATTTCCAATGTATGGCTAATTATTTAATTCTTCGATGAGTTTAAATTCATCGAAGAATTAAATTTTTTATTTTCTACCGGTGTAATTTTTAATCATTTTTTAACCGATACCTGTAAGAGGTGTAAATAGTTAATCAGTAGCTATGTGAGTCCAATAGAGAAAATAAAAATTAGAAATATGCTTTCCATGAGAGCAGCTTGAGGAAAGACATTTTTTGCCCTACAATTCCTATAAAAATAAATAAATTAATTTAGGAGACTATCCATTTATTTAAACGTACCTTTATCTTGATTAATTAGTTGATTTTTAATTATTTTAAATAATAATTAGTCTGAAACAGCAATTTCTGGCAACTTTTATTTGCGTTCGATGAATATCTAAAACACATATGTGAAATTATTTATTAAGTATATGGTTAGTAACCGCTGTATAACGGCGGTAAAAGAAGAACTTAAAAAATTAGGCCTGCATTTTATTGTGGTTGATTTAGGCGAAATAGAAATCATGGAGGATATCTCATCTGAAAAAAGGATGATTCTTCAGAGAAGATTAATGACAATCGGATTGGAGCTCATGGATGATAAGAAAGCCATACTTATTGAAAGAATTAAAAATACGGTGGTTGAAATGGTTCATCATTCGGATGAAATCATTAAAGTTAATTTTTCAGATTATTTAAGTGAGAAGCTAGGTTATAACTATACTTATTTAGCCAATTTATTTTCAGAAGTACAAGGAACCACTATCGAACAGTTCATCATTTCTCACAAGATCGAGCGTATCAAAGAACTCATCATTTATGACGAATTGAATATTTCCGAGATTGCATGGAAAATGAATTACAGTAGTGTAGCTCATTTGTCCAGTCAATTTAAAAAAATGACAGGATTGTCTCCTTTGCATTTCAAACAATTGAAAGGCAAACGACGAACCCCTATTGAAGAAATAGGCAATCAAGAATTGTAACATTAAATAAAAAGTAGATGTTAAATAGCAGAAAAGAAAGTAGTTATGCTACAAGCTTGATTGAAGCAAATTTGAATCCAATTGTCATCATTGATAAAAATGGAAGAATTACTGATATGAACGAAGTCTTTGTTCAGATAACTTCTGAAAGTAGAGCCATGCTTATGGGAAGTCAATATGAGCATTACTTTACGAATGCTCAAAAAGCCAAAACAGCTTGTCGTTATATTTTTGAAAAGGGATTCATAAATGATTGTAAATTAACCATGTCGAGCCCAATAGAAAAAGATACGCTGTTTAGTGGTTTTGTTTATAAAAATGAACAAGGTAAGGTAATGGGCGCAGTTATCAGCGGAAGAGATATTTCTAAACAAAAGCATATTGAAAATCAGTTAAGAGAGGCTAAAAGTCTCGCAGAGAAAGCCATTGTTACAGAAAAAAAAGCTACAATAGCAGCAAAAGCAGCAACAAAATTAGCTAACGATGCTGTGAAATCGAAGCAGCAATTTTTATCTAATATGAGCCATGAAATACGCACTCCTATGAATGCGATAATAGGTTTTACAAAAGTGGTACTGAAAACAGAGCTTACCGCGAAACAAAAAGAATACCTAACAGCAATAAAACTCAGTGGTGATTCTTTAATTGTATTGATTAATGATATTCTTGACCTCGCAAAGGTAGATGCCGGAAAAATGGTTTTTGAAAAGATTCCTTTTAAATTGTCTTTATCAGTTAACGCGATGCTGCATTTGTTTGAAACTAAAATTCAGGAAAAAAACCTAAAACTTATTGTTGATTACGATGAAAAAATACCCGAAATTCTTATTGGTGATCCGGTACGATTGCATCAAATCATATTGAATTTAGTAAGTAATGCAGTGAAATTCACAAATCAAGGCAGTATCACGGTTGGTGTACATTTGTTCAAAGAAGATGTAGATTCGGTTGCAATTGAATTTAAAGTGACCGATACCGGAATTGGAATTGCACCAGACAAAATAAAATCCATTTTTGAAAATTTCCAACAAGCATCTATCGGAACTTCCCGTTTGTATGGAGGCACAGGATTAGGGTTAGCTATTGTAAAACAATTGGTTAAAGGACAGAAAGGAACCATTGATGTCAAAAGCAGTTTTGAAAATGGTACCGAGTTCAGTTTTGTGTTAAAATTCATGAAAACCGATATTGATACTGTATTGGAACCTGAAATTGTTGAGTTGAATGCGGATGTTAAAGACACTCGAATTCTGGTTGTTGAAGACATGGAACTCAATCAGCTGCTAATGAAAACACTATTGGATGATTTCGGATTTGAATGCGATATAACTGCCAATGGAAAATTGGCTATAGAAAAATTAAAAACAAAATCGTATGATATTATTTTAATGGATTTACAAATGCCTGAAATGAACGGCTTTGAAGCAACTAAATACATTAGAAAAACAATGCATTCTAAAATTCCAATCATAGCTTTAACGGCTGATGTCACTACTGTTGATGTCGAAAAATGTAAGGCTGCTGGAATGAACGATTACATCGCCAAACCTGTTGACGAACGATTATTGTACAGTAAACTGATCAGTTACTCCAAGAAACCAATCGCTATTATTACTCATAAAGAAGGAGAAAAAGGAACGCAGGATAAAATCAGGTATGTGGATTTGAATTATTTAATGAAACTAACGAAAGCCAATCCTGCTTTAATGGCAGAAATGATTAATGCTTATTTGAGTCAAACACCTCCACTAGTGGATATAATGAATAAAAGTTTAAAAGATAAGGATTGGAAATCATTACAATCAGCAGTACATAAAATGGTGCCTTCTTTTTCGATTATGGGAATGAATCCCGAAATAGAAAGTATTGCTAAAAAAATTCAAGAATATGCCTATAGTATTGAAATTTCAAACGAAATAAATCATCTCGTTCAGAAACTTGAAACAGTTTGCAAACAAAGCTGCAAAGAGCTGGAACAGGAATTGAACAAGTTAAAAGTTATAACATGAAAAATTCTCAAGCCATAAAACTGTTCATAGTAGATGATGATGCTGTTTTCTTAAAATCTCTCGAAATCGAATTCCGTAGTGAAACCGATTACCTGATTGAAACCTATGCTACAGGGGAACTCTGTTTAGCAAATTTGTCACATCAACCGGATGTTGTAATATTAGATTACCATTTGGATGGAGTGGATCCTTCGGCCATGAATGGGATAGCAACTTTAGACAAAATAAAGCAAATCAATCCACAAATCCCTGTCATTATTTTATCTTCTCAGGATAAAATTGATGTAGCCGTAAGGTGTATGCGACATAAAGCTTTTGATTATGTTGTTAAAAGCGAAACGGCTTTCTTCCGGATTAAAAAGACAATTCATGTCATTTTAAAACAACAAAGACTGGAAAAAGAACTCAATTGGTATATGGAAAGGATGTAAGCAATGTTTCCACTTGAATTGTAATTTGTCTATAAAAATAATTATTGTAAAAGCTGTTGATAATCAACAGCTTTTTTTGGTTTCAAGAGATAGGAATGTTACAACTTATTTGAAAATTATATAACAGTTATTGAAAGTATTAAACTGACCTTTATTTAATTCTTCCAGCATGAACAAATAAACCGATAGATGCAGTTTAAAAGATTTGTTGGTAATATCAAAATAGACATTCCACAGTTATTTAAGTGGTAAATAAAAAAATCAATCATGATAGTAGTAAAAAAAGAAGGTGTTGTTTTAAGTAAAACAACATTGGAATTCGAAAATGAAGGAGTTTTAAATCCGGCTGCTATCAAAGAAGATAACAAGGTACATCTTTTTTATAGAGCTGTAAGAAAAGGAAATCATTCAACTATTGGTTATTGTCGATTGGATGGTCCACTAGAAGTAGAATATCGTCACGATTTTCCTTTATTGATCCCTGATTTCGATTATGAAAAGCAAGGTGTTGAAGATCCAAGAATAGTTAAAATTGAAGAAGTATATTATTTGTCCTATACGGCTTATGACGGAGTAAATGCTTTGGGCTGTTTGGCGACTTCGACTGATTTAATTCGTTTTAAAAAGCGCGGTATTTTAGTACCTCAGATTACATATAAAGAATTTAGTAAACTGTCAGAAACAAATAGTTTAGTAAATAGTAAATATTTCAGATTCAATCAACATTTGGGTATTTCCAGAAAAGATGGCATAAAAATGTTGGTTTGGGATAAGAATGTAATTTTTTTTCCAAGAAGGATTAAAGGAAAACTTCACTTCATGCACCGTATACGACCCGAGATTCAAATTGTGGTAGCTATTGACACTTTGGAGGACCTCACAATAGAATTTTGGAAAGAGTACTTCGTCAACTTTCAGGATCATATTTTATTATCACCCAAATACGATCATGAGATCAGCTACATAGGAGGCGGATGTCCACCTATAGAAACAGCATTAGGTTGGTTGTTGATTTACCACGGAGTTAAAGATAGTTTGGAAGGTTATGTTTATTCTGCCTGTGCAGCATTGCTTGATTTGGATAATCCTCAAAAAGAAATCGCAAGATTACCTTATCCGTTATTTGAACCCGAATACGAGTGGGAGCTCAAAGGTGAAGTAAACAATGTTTGTTTCCCCACCGGAGCTGTCGTTTTTGATGACACTCTTTATATTTATTACGGAGCTGCTGATGAAAGAATAGCTTGTGCATCCGTTAGTTTACCCAATTTGTTAGAAGAATTAATGTTAAATATACTTCCCAATGAAAAATAAAACAGATAATAATACTAAGACACTTACTAAAAAGTTACCTCACGATCTTTCGTTGAATGGAGCACATTCACCGAAAGAAATTTTATGCATTACTTCTTACCCGCCAAGAGAATGTGGTATTGCAACGTATACACATGATTTGATAACTGCTCTGAAAAACAAATTTCAAGATAGTTTTACAATGTCTGTTTGTGCTTTGGAAAATACATTTGAAAAGTTCCATTATCCCAATGAAGTAAGTTACGTTTTAGATACCGATAATGAAAAATCATACGATGATTTAGTTAAAGGAATTAATAAAAGTAAAAAGATTGAAATGGTTTTTGTACAGCATGAGTTTGGACTTTTTAAAAACACGGAGAATCGGTTCCTTCGTTTCCTGGACCAGATAAAAGCGCCTGTTTTAGTTGCTTTTCATACGGTTTTGCCTAATCCGAGTCAGGAATTATTGAAAACTGTCAAATCCATTGACAAAGCTGCAGCCGGTTTTGTTGTTATGACCCAATTTTCAGCCAAAGTATTGACTAAGGATTACGGTATAACTGCTGAAAAGATTACTGTCATTCCGCACGGGACGCATTTAGTTGAGTATTTCAATAAAAATATGCTCAAGCAACAATATGCAATGGAAGGCAGAAAAATTATCGCCACTTTCGGATTGTTAAGTGCAGGGAAATGCATTGAAACAACTATAAATGCATTGCGGAAAATTGTTAAAAAACATCCTGAAGTTTTATTCCTGATTATAGGAAAAACACATCCCAGTGTACTAAAAAATGAAGGAGAAAAATACAGAAATACATTGGTAGCCAAGATCAATGCATTGCAATTGCAAAATAATGTGAAATTCATCAATCAATACTTGCCTTTACCTGAATTGTTGGACTATCTGCAGTTGACAGATGTATATTTGTTTACATCTAACGACCGGAATCAAGCGGTTAGTGGCACTTTTTCTTATGCCATCAGTTGTGGTTGTCCTATTATTTCAACACCAATTCCACACGCGTTGGAAGTTTTGAAAAATGATGCCGGAATTATTATTGATTTTGAAAATTCGGAGCAATTAGCGCAACAAGTAATCAAACTTCTTGATAATGAGTCTTTGAGAAAATGCCTGTCTGCCAATGGAATTCATAAACTGGCGCCAACTGCCTGGGAGAATTCGGCGATTGCTCATGCATTATTATTCAATAAAGTGATGAAAAATAAAACAGCGCTGATCTACAAAATTCCTGAAATTAACTTAAAGCAAATTAAAAATCTGACAACATCATTGGGAATGATTCAATTCTCGGTAATCAACCGCCCTGATATTACTTCTGGGTACACATTGGATGATAACTCCCGTGCTCTGGTTGCCATGTGTGAATATTTTGAACTAACCGGGGACAGAGATGTTTTAAAATTTATCGCTATTTACCTGAACTTTATAAATCATTGCCTTCAACCGGAAGGATATTTTTTAAATTATGTGGATGCCAATAAGAAATTTACTAAGCAAAACAGCGAAAATTTAGCCGATTCTAATGGAAGGGCAATTTGGGCATTGGGCTATTTGATTTCTATTGGAGATTCACTTCCGGACGAATTGGTAGATAAAGCAAAAAAAATAATGCAGTTAACATTGGCTAATGTTCATAAAATTAATTCACCGAGGTCGATGGCATTCATTATAAAAGGGATTTACTATGCTTCCCAGAAAAATAATTCCATTGAAAATATTTTGACCTTGAGATATCTGGCAAATAAACTGGTTCAGATGTACAAACATGAAAAAGACGATAAATGGCATTGGTTTGAGAGTTACTTAACGTATGGCAACAGTAGTTTGCCGGAAGCTTTGTTGTGTGCTCATTTGATTGATGGTAATCCTTTGTACAAGGAAATCGCAAAAGAATCTTTTGATTTTTTATTGCAGAAAACGTTTAAAAATAATACCATTAAAGTGATCTCAAACAAAGGATGGATGCACAATAATGGTGCAGTTCACCATGATACAACCGGAGGAGAACAGCCTATTGATGTTGCTTATTCCATCATGGCACTGAGTAAGTTTTACGATGTGTTTGGTGAGGCTAATTATTTGGATAAAATACAAATTGCTTTTGATTGGTTTTTGGGTAAAAACCATCTGCATCAAATTGTTTACAATCCTTGTACAGGCGGTTGTTATGACGGATTGGAAGAAGATTATATCAATTTGAATCAGGGAGCCGAATCCACTGTGAGTTACCTGATGGCTCGTCTTACGATGGAAAAATACAGAGAAGATTCAGAACAGCGAATCAAAATGAATAAAAAAAAGTACAATCAGTTAATCATAATTTGAGAACTAATGACAAGCAAGAAAACAAGAATCAACACTTCTAAAAAAAGTGGTGTAAAAAAGATAACCATTGCAAAAAAAGCAGTTACTAAAAAAACTGAAACAAAACAGGAAATCAAAAAAAAGCTGAATGAATTTGGAGATACTGATTCACTGTAATTATTGTAAAATAGAAATATTGAATGCTGTAATAACGACGCAAAAAGCAGTGCTAAAGATTTTGCGACTATTACAAGAGAAATCCAGAAAGCAATCGGTTATCTTAAATACGGAATATCCCAATCACTTCAGAAGTGCATTTTATAATTTAAAAAAACGAAATCATGTCACATATAGCAATTATTTCATCCAGCATCAGAGCAGGAAGGAAAAGTCACAATCTAGCCTTGTTTTTTCAAAGATATTTGAATGACAATCGATTGGCTACGGTTGAAATTTTAGATTTAGCCTCGTATAACTTTCCATTGTTTGAAATGCGGCTGAAGCATAATAAGAATCCCAGTTTGAATGCATTGGAGTTTAAAAACAAAATCATTTCTTCCGATGGAATACTAATAGTAACACCCGAATATAATGGAAGTATTCCCGCCAGTTTGAAAAATGTAATTGATCTTTTATATGAAGAATGGCAAAATAAACCCATAGCAATTTCTACGGTTTCTTCGGGAGATTTCGGCGGATTGCAGGCATTTGCACATTTGCAATTCATACTACATAAAATAGGGGCAAAGGTACTATCAATCAATTACCCTGTTTCGAGAGTTCAGGAAAAATTTGATGATTTGGGAGCACCTGCCGAAAAATTGGAAGCTGAAGCATTTGCGAAATCATTCATTGATGCATTTTTGGAATCAGTAGAACATAATTACATATATGGTCAGCCACAGTAATAATGAAGTGTAAATCTATGAAATTTGTAAAATTTGGAGGTAATTATAAAAGCGATTTTTAAAGAAAAATGACCAACTTTAAGTAAGGATTTCCAAAGACCAGATAGAGAGATTGCCTTGAGAAGACATTTCTTTTACAATGGAATCATATAGTCTATATAAGTTGTTATTATAAATCAACATTATATAATCTTGATGAATCAAATGTTCAAAAAATTATTTTCAGACAATCTCTTTTTGCGTTTAAAACATAGGAAGGATGAAAGACATTACATTGAATACTATTCTGACGGAAGAAAAAGCACATCTTCAAAAATTGCATCAAATTGTCAATGATGCTATTCAGGCTGAAGAATTGATCATTAAAAACCTTGCTCATCCGCCTATTGATATTCTAACCAATACTCAAAAGCTCTCAGACAAAATAGCACGTTTCGGAGGAAGTTGGCAGTTCATAATTTCTTTTTTTGCTGTATTAGTAGTATGGATAGTTTTTAATGTTGTCAGCTTACAGAAATTAAGATTTGATCCTTATCCGTTCATATTAATGAACTTGATTTTATCCTGCATTGCAGCTCTGCAAGCACCTATCATTATGATGAGCCAGATTAGACAGGAAGAGAAAGACAGAAAAAGAAGTGAGAATGATTATCTGATTAATCTGAAAGCGGAAATGCAGATACAAAGTATTGATAAAAAAATGAATTTACTTCTTGAAGAGGAAATAAAAACTCTTTTCAACGCTCAGGATAAACAGCTTTCTCTCTTAAAAGAAATTATAAATAAATTGGATAAACTACATGCTGAATAAATTAATCTATGAATTTTGAAACTTTTGTAAAAGGTTGTGTAATAGTTTTTTACGTTTGTTTTAAGACCTTTACAATGTTGTGAAAATAAATTTACAGCACTAAATAAAGTAACAATGTTAAACGAACTAAAAGTAAAAAAGATTAAAGACCCGATTGTTGAAAAACAAAAAATAATTGATAATCATAAGATGGCTGCACTCCATCATGAGATAGCAGCTAAGCATCATCAGGAAGCTGTAAAACAGCACTTGGGAGGAAATCATGAAGTAGCCTGCACTTATGGAGTAAAAGCCAAAATAGAAGGTAAGTTAGCTCAGAAAGCATTTAAGAAGAGTCTTAAAAAATATGCTTCCGTAATATAAAATTTTCTTGGACCGTTTTTTTCAAAATTATTAAAAGCACCAAGATAAAATTGGTGCTTTTTTTAACTAATAAAAATGTCATGAAAACAAATCCGGAACTTTACAACGATATAACTAAAATGACTATGATCATTCACAGTTATTTTCCTGAGTTAATCAAATACATTACTGAAATACCCACGGTAACAAATGTTGTCACTTCACCGGAAATTGAAAATAAAATGCTCAAGGACTACTTTGAAACACTAAAAAGCTTGTTGTTTAAATACGCCAAGAACCATAATGCACTAATCACAAATTTTTAAGATTATGAAGGCAACTTATTTTACAGTGGAAAGAAAGTTTGAGGGATTAACATCAGTCTGCACAAAAGTTTTAGGTAATTCAATAACATTTATTTTAGCCTTGATTATGGTTATTTTTTGGTGGTCAACTAATTTATTCACCTCAAACGATATCCATCAGAATATTGGAGATATCATTTTTGGAATTACATTTTTGAGTTTGTTTATTATTCAGAAATCATTCAACCATTATTCAGCATTGATTCATCTCAAAATCAACGAACTTATTTCTTCTCATGAACCGGCAAATAATTCAGTGATGCATACCAGTAAAAAAACCGAGAGAGAATTACGAAAATTAACTCAAGAGTACACGGATATCGAAGAAAAAATCGAAAAAGCATAAAAATCGAAAAAGAGTAATAAAATTATCAACTTTAAAAAATTAGAAATCATGAACAGTTTATTATATACGATAGCAATAGTTATGGTTGGTTTCTGGGCACTAGGCTTTTTTGCCTATAATGTAGGCTCAATCATTCACATACTATTAGTTATTGCGGCCATCGCCATATTATTCAGATTAATTCAAGGAAGAAAAGTATAATCAATTAAAAAAACATAAAATGGAAACAGGTAAAACAGCATTAGGTGCATTATTGGCATTAGCAGCGGGAGTGGTAATAGGAATATTATTTGCGCCAGACAAAGGTTCAAAAACCAGAAAGAAAATTATTGATAAAGGAAAATCAGTTGTGAATGATGTAAAAGACAAAGCCAATGAATTTTCTCAAAGCATAACCGATAAATACGGGAGTATTGTAAAAGAGGTGAAAGACATCTCTGATAAAAACTAAGTAGTAATTGTATCGTCCGGTAGGAGAGTACTTATAGTTAGTTTAATATTACTTTGAAATAATTTAAGGTGTTGAATTACTGTGAATTATGATGTTTATTAAAATAATTCTAATGGTAATGCCGGCTACATTTGTAATGTATTAATATTATAAACTAAAATATCATGAAAACTCTAATGCTTGCAACAATTACGCTACTTTTTTCAATAGGTAGCCAATCACAAAATAAGAATGTACAGGAAACAACTAAAACGACCGTTACAACAGTAACCACGTCGGAAGGAGATAAAAAGTACGTAACCAAAGAAAATGTGAAAGAAGTCCAAAATATTGAAATGAATAAGGAAAAAGCCAATACGCTGAATATTGATGCTAAAAATTCACCGGTTATGGTTACTACCACTACGAAAGTAATCAATCCTGACGGAACGACAAGAAATACAGATGTCAACAGAAGCTCGTACTATTTGTCTAACGGAACGAAATACCAATTGGTACAGGATGATTCAGGTTATTATTTAGTGTACGGTAACAGAAGACCGGCTCTACTCAGAAAAACATCGACAAATAACTATTTCTACAAATCAGGAAACAAAACCGCCATTGGTTATTTTAATACTGACGGAAATTTAGTCATTGAAACTTATAACAATAAAACAGATAAGATGGTTACCGAAACGTATGTTGTCGTTAAACAATAACAACAAGATAACAAACAAATGGAAAAAGACGCTTAAGTTAACTTAGCGTCTTTTTTATTTTATTGATGTAACGGTTGAATTATACACATCTTTTAGTAAAACTTTGCAAGAGTCTTTACTCATGATACGCCAAACGTTTTTTGGATATATACATGCCTTCGCGCTGTTTGGTATCATTACTTTATGTTTTTAACTTACAGAATAAATGAGAACAATGCCAAACAGAAAGGAAAAAGGTGAAATCAATTGAAAATAGAGAGGCTTTAATATGTCTGCACATTTTAAAGAGTAGTTATGGTGAAGTTGTCTGGGAACAAAGTATAATATAAGAGAAGTGCCAAGCATGAACCACCCGAAAACTTTAAAGATTTCAGGATATCTGGAAAAATCAGAATATAAAATCATAGCTGTTGCCGGAATCATTCGTATGGTTATTTCGGCATAATTTATAAAATTGGTACTACCGGCTTTTCTTAATGTTGCTCTTGCCTTTTTAGGTTTGAAAAGCATTAATACACCTGATAATATAAAAAATAGCCCAAAAGCTATTACTATCCATTTTGAAATCATAACCATGAAGAATACCATTTACGAGTGCTATAAATTCGTAATTACGAATATAATCAATTATAATAAATCTATTTATAGTTAAATAAGATATGCTCTCTATTCTTTCATCGATTATTTGGGTGGTTATGGATTTTAACGGATCCTTTTGCTGCAATCATAAATACAATAGCAAAAGGAAAATAAATACGCTATAAAATAGGTATTTCTCTTAAAAACCTCTGGTGGCTCTAAAGATTAATTGCAAAATGAAAACAACTTAAATAACTGTAAATCAATTATTTGGTATTTTTATGCTCTTTTTTTTTCGTAAATTTACAGCTTAAATGATAATAAAAAATAGATTAAAAAATAACCTTTAAAATCAACTAAAAATGGCAACAGCGAGAAAACGAACAGAAGTAGAAGCCGAAATCGTAGAGCATTTAGGCATGATACCCGGATTTATGAAAAGTATTCCCGAAGCGTATTTAGATTATGAGTGGGAATTATTTAAAAACCTTCAACTTGGGGAAACTCTTATTCCCAATAAATACAAAGAATTAATGGGTGTTGCACTGCATTCAGAAACTAAATGCAGATACTGTACTTTATTTCATTCAGAGACAGCAAAACTATTTGGCGCAACTGATGCTGAAATACAGGAAGCGGTTCATTATGCAAAAATGTCGCTTGGATGGAGTGCCTACCTTAACGGAATGCAAACCGATTATGATGAGTTTGCAGGTGAGTTGAAACAAATTGGTAATTATGTAAAAGAAAATATGTTGCAACATGCACATTGAGAAAAGAAGTAATCTGGTTTTCCAACTTACACTCAGCGGTTATGAATTAGCAACATTGATTTCTTCTGCGCGCTGGGTGGCAGAAGGAGCTAAAGGCGAACTTACTTCTGAAGCTATCCTTCAATTGAAACAGGTAGTTTCAAATTACGATAAGGCAGCCGATAAGATTGCAGAGCGAGAATCTAAATGAAGTATTGTCAAATTATTTGGTAATATTCCTGATAGGGTTCTCGCTTTATTGTTTAAAATTTCTGTATTGATATATGAAGTCAAGTTGCATTTTGTACTTGAACTGTAATATTGATCATATTTGGTTTGCAATACTTCGATTGGCAAATTTAAAATAGCCAAAATAAGAATGGGGAAAAGTAGGCTCTGAAATATATTTGCCAACATCAAATGTAAAAGAGTGTGCGTTTACATGATTGCTGTCCTGCAAATAAGCTGTGCGGTATGAGCTTACAAATTTTAAATCTGCTGAATGGAGCCTCAGCGCTTTTCTATTTTGCCTTTAGGAGGGAAAGAGATCCTTTCTGAAAACAGGAATGATTCCTGAACTTATGGAATTAGTAAAATGCAAAACCAATTAATTTCCCCTTTGTTAAAATCTGATGGATTATTTTTTACACTCTTAGGAGTTTAAACTTTTTTCTTATGCTTCAATAATCCAATCATCATTACAAAAGCTGTTAAAATAATCACCTGAATAATTAACGACTTATTTGCAACTTCAGTACTCTGAGAAATTGGGATACTCAAAAATAAAAGGATTGTTATCAGGCCGCGAGGTGCGAGATAAAGTAAGGGATTAACAGGTAGTCTGAAGAGTTTTAAAAAAATAAACCGGAATGCAAAGATTCCTGCTGTTATAGCCACTGCCCAAATAGCTGTTTCTGAATTTAACAGTTCAGAAGTTTGGATAAGGTAGCCGAAAAGCAGGAAAAATAAAGAACGTATTAGAAAAGCAATTTCAGTCGTCAGATCTTTAAATTTATGGACTTCTTTGTCCAGTATATTAGGTTGAAGACGTTGGATAAATTTATTGTGTTTAATTTCATCAAGATTCCCTAAGAAAATTCCAAACAATAGAATAAACAATAATGCCGGTAAATGATATAGTTTTGAAATCACATAAATTAATACAATTATTAGTATGATAGGTATAAATTTTACATGATGCCTAATCTTGCTTAAAAGAAAAGCAAGTCCGAGAGTTGAAATAAACGAGATGATTAAAATAATTACTATTTCTAAAAAGAAATAGCCTACTGACCTAGCTCCGATATAGTCATTTAACACAATGAAATTGAAAAAAATCACTCCGAAAATATCAGATAAACTGCTTTCATAAGTTATAAATTCCCTGTTCTTTGAAGACATGTTTTGTGCACTCGGAATAGCTATGGCACTACTAATTATTGCAAACGGAATAGCGTTTGCTAATCCGATTTTAAAAGGAACACTTTCATAATACTGAAAAGCAAAGGCAAGCACAAAGCTTAATAATAGTATTGGAAAAAGAGCTACTAATGAAGTCCTGCCTACAAAAGGTAATTTTGAATTGTTTAGTTCCAGTTCCAAGGAACCTTCCAGGACAATTAAAATAAGCCCAATTGTTCCTAAACCGGGTAAAATTGAGGTCAGATTAGGAACGGGGATTTCTAAGAGCGATGTTACTTGCTGTACTGCCCAGCCTAACACTAAAAGCAATATCACAGAAGGGATTTTTGTCTTTGAAGAAGATATATCAAAGGCATAAGCAAGGATAAGTAAAACACAAACGGTTATAATTACGGATATTGTCATTTTTGGCTGTTTGAGACAGTTGTTATCTCAAAGATATTCAATATGGTTAGATATTCAATACGAATATTCTTATTTTAAAAAAGTTACAAGGAACTCAAAAAGCTTTTTTTAGGAATGCTGTCATCCAGAATGACCATGGCTTTTTATTGATTTTGAAAAGCAAATACTCCTTTAAAATCAATTGAATCCAGATACATCAGCAATGAGATCACCGTCTTTGTTTTGAAGGAATTGCTAAAATAGTATTTCCCCTCATTAAAAGGAGGCGGTAAGTTTCTTTTGCCTATTAAGATTTAAGATTGAATGAATATTTTAGAGGTATTAGAAAAGCAAAAACCCAGTAAATCAAATGATGTACTGGGTTTTGAAATAGATTGGTTTTACAATCGTGGGGAGAGCAGGATTCGAACCTGCGAAGGTTTCCCAACGGATTTACAGTCCGTCCTCGTTGGCCGCTTGAGTATCTCCCCAACTATTCTTTCAATAGTTTCGCTCTCAAAGCGGTTGCAAATATAGAATCATTTTTTGGGTTTCCAAATAAAAAA
>DATEDY010000184.1:0-6110 GCA_035281405.1 Flavobacterium sp. | reverse complement strand
AATCACCAGCATAATGAGAATATTAGTAACCGGAGCTGCCGGATTTATAGCATCACATTTGTGTGAAAAACTACATTCTTTAGGACATGAAGTTGTAGGAATAGATAATATCAACGATTACTATGATGTACAGCTGAAAGAATTGAATGCTGCTGATTTGGCCAATAAAGGAATTCGGATACACAGAGTGGATCTGAACGATGATCTTAAGGCTGTTTTTACACAACCTTTTGATTATGTATACCATTTGGCTGCACAGCCTGGTATATCGTCTACTACCTCTTTGCAGGAGTATGTGGATAATAATATATATGCGACACAAAACTTATTGGAAGCGGTCTTGGAATTCAATCCCGGATTAAAATCGTTTGTGAATATCGCTACTTCTTCAGTTTATGGTATTGAAGCGACTGTTGATGAAGAAGTGCCTGCCAAACCGGTTTCTTTTTATGGTTCGACTAAATTGGCTGCGGAGCAATTGGTCTTGGGTTTACAGCGTACCGGTAAACTGAAAGCCTGTTCTATTCGTTTGTATTCGGTGTTTGGACCGAGAGAACGTCCAGAGAAATTATACACCAAACTGATTGAGAATTTATATTACGATAAGCCTTTTCCTTTATTTGAGGGCAGTGTAAAACATGAAAGAAGCTTTACTTATGTTGGTGATATTGTTGACGGATTAGCGGCCATTATCGGGAAAGAAGATGTAGTAGACGGAGAGATCATCAATTTAGGAACAGACGAAGTTAATACTACTGCCGATGGAATCAAAGCCGTAGAAGACATCATGAATAAAACATTGATTATTGACCATCAGCCGGCGCGTAAAGGCGACCAGCAAAGAACTGCTGCTGTTATTGACAAAGCCAGAAAACTATTGGGTTATGCACCTAAAGTAAGCTTGAAGCAAGGATTACAGGAACAGGTAAACTGGTATTTGGAAAAATTTACGAAGTAATTCTCTTTATAAAATCAACTAATGACGCTCGATATAAATCGGGCGTTAGTTTTTTATACAACTCCAGTGCCTGTTGCTTGAAATGTTTGGAATGCTGGCCATTGTAAATCTCCGGGTGGTAATCGTTCAAATGTACGGCAACATGGTTTTTATCATCCGTGAGCATATTCCATGACGATTTGTTGATCCACGGAGAGAAAATGGTGAACGTTGGAATATTCAAAGCCTTAGCCATATTTACGGCACCACCTTCGTTACCAATCATCGCATCGCATTGTGAGAGTACCGCTAAGAAAGTGCGCAATCCTTTAGTATAAAAATCCAGCACGATTTGCCTTTGGGTTTCAGGTAAGCATGCTTCATAGATTGCTTTTGCTTCAGCTTCCTGATTGGGCATGAAATTGAATAATAATTGGGCATTGCTTTCGGCGGCGATATCATCCAGAGTAGCTGCCATTTGATTGGTAGGCAAACTCTTATTGGTATCACTTCCCAATACACTGATCATAACGATTGGTTTTGAGGTATCCAGCCTTTCCTGAATGCTTTTTTTAGCCGAAGCTATTTCGGTATCCGTCAGGTAAATTTTAGGGAATAGGATTGAAACAGGAGCTTTGAGTAAAGCTTCGGCCAATTGCAGTCGGTGTGCTATGGCCGAACCTTCAATATTCTTTTTAGGAATAACCGTTTCGGTAAACAGTAATTTAGTATACCATTTTTGGTTCCCTATTCTGGTTTTGGCGCCGGAGAAGTAGGCAGGAATTATACTTTCCCATTTTCCGTAGGCGTCAATTACCGCATTGTATTCTTCTTTTCTGAGTTGCAGTCCAGCTTGGATTAACTTCAGTATACCGTCTTTTTTCTTTTTCTCCAAAAAGACCACTTTATCGATGAAAGGATTATTGTCTACAACAGGCATCGTATTGGGTTGTACCATGTAATGTACTTTCCAGTCGGGATGTTGTGTTTTGATAGCTTCGCAAATCACTGTACTGGCCAGCACGTCGCCGATCATTTTCTGTTGTATTACTAATACTTTCATTAGGGAACTATACTGCTACGTTATATTCTCTTAACGCGTCGTTAAGTGATGTTTTCAGATCAGTTGATGGTTTGCGTTTTCCGATGATCAAAGCACAAGGCACTTGGTATTCACCTGCTTCGAATTTCTTAGCGTAACTTCCCGGGATCACTACTGAACGCGCAGGAACCACTCCTTTGTATTCTACCGGTTCCGGACCAGTAACATCAATAATTTTAGTTGAGGCAGTCAAACATACGTTAGCACCCAGAACCGCTTCTTTTTCAACACGAACACCTTCCACTACGATACAACGCGAACCGATGAAAGCACCGTCTTCGATAATTACCGGAGCCGCTTGTAATGGTTCCAATACACCACCGATACCTACACCACCACTCAAGTGAACGTCTTTACCGATTTGTGCACAGCTTCCTACCGTTGCCCAAGTATCCACCATAGTACCTTCGTCAACATAAGCGCCGATGTTTACGTAACTTGGCATTAAGATCACTCCTTTTGAGATGTACGCGCCATGACGGGCTACAGCGTGAGGTACTACACGAATTCCTTTTTCAGCATAACCTCTTTTCAATGGAATTTTGTCATGGTATTCGAAGATACCCACTTCAAACGTTTCCATTTTCTGGATAGGGAAGTACATTACTACCGCTTTCTTTACCCATTCGTTAACCTGCCAACCGTTGTCTGTTGGTTCTGCTACGCGAAGGGTTCCTGCGTCTAGTAAATTAACCACTTCACGGATAGTATTTTGTGTTGTTTCTTCCTGTAACAATGCTCTGTTTTCCCAAGCTTGTTCTATTATTGATTGTAAATTTTGCATAAAAATTCTATTTAGAGCAAAGATAAAGTTTTGAAAGTGCCAAAACTACTCCTACACTAAAAAACTTGATTTTGTTAAAAAAATGGGTTTGTTGTTTATTGTTTAGGGTTAGTTGTTTGTGGTTGATTGTTTATGGTTTATAGTTTATGGTTGATTGTTTGTGGTTAATGATTTATAGTTGGTAGTGTGAATCCGAATAGTTAACAGGTCGAAAGGTTTAATCATCTAATCATCCAACTGCATTTTGATATGACATAAACACGACATATATACGGCATATATACGCTATATATACGCCATATATACGCCATATATAGTACTTTGATTTGGAGCAGTCTCTAATTTGTCTACAATTTAATCTGTACTGAAAAAACGATACCGATTACTTATTATATTTTATAACGGCTATCTGGATCTATTTTTTGACACTACAAAGCTACATTCTTGTATTGTCATTGTTTAGAAGGCTGCTATGCATTTAAGCAATGATTTTATTCTATGTTTTTTCCGAGTGGGTTATTTACTGATTTCCATTTTTGTGCTTATGGCAATACGGTTCCAGGCGTTGATGGTTACGATAGCCATGATAATTTCGGCTATTTGCTTTTCGCTGAAAAATTGAAGTGCTTTGCGATAGGTGTTGTCACTTAGTCCGCCATTAGTAATTAACGTGATTTCTTCGGTCATAGTAAGGACGATTTGTTCTTCTTCCGTGAAAAAATCAGGTGCTTCGTGCCAGGCGCTAATTAAAAACAAGCGTTGGGTTGTTTCACCGTTTTTGATGGCATCTTTCGTATGCATGTCAATACAAAAAGCACAGCTGTTGATTAGAGAAGCTCTGATTTTGATCAGTTCTTTCAGTGTTTTGGATATTTCCGCTTTAGCAAGAAAACCTTCCAGTGCATACATTGCTTTATATGCTTCGGGTGTAACCGTGTCGATGTTGATTCTTTTTTCCATTGTTTCCTATTTTTACAATTTGATCAGACAAAGTTGGTCAACTTGTAACCGGAAAAACTTAAACTGGTTTAAGAAATATTCTTCTTTCGTATTTCACTCAAGTATTCGGGTGTAAACCCCAAATAAGAAGCAACTAAATATTGCGGAACACGTTGCAGGAATGCCGGTTGGCTGTCACGGAAATGGTAATACAGTTCTTCACGGGAGTAATTGTGTAAAAACTTCAACCGCATTTGTGTGGCGGCGTATGCTTTTTGGTAGACGCAACGGAAGTATTTTTCCATTACCGGATGTTCTTCGAGCAGCTTGTCCATTTTCTCTTTGCTGATGGACAGTACTTCGCATTTTTCTACAGCTTGGATGAAGAATTCTGTTTCGGATTGTTGGATAAAGGCAAAATTATCGGTCATCCACCAGCTTTCAATGGCGAATTCGGTAGTTTGTTCTACTCCTTTATCGTTGATGAAAAACTTTCTCAAAATGCCCTTCAATACAAAATAATTGTACTTACAGCGTTGTCCTTCGGCCATCAGGTTTTCTTTTTTGGCCGCCTTTACGGTTTCGAAATAGCCAGTGATTTTTAAAAATTCATCATCACTGACCGTTGCGAATTTGTTGATATGGTTTTTGAGTAAGTCGGTCATTATAAGTCCTACATTTTGTTATGTAAACTTACTCATGCTTTTTGATATTTCAAAGTTATAATTACTGATGAGGAGTACTATTGTTTTTAGTAAGAGTCTGAAAAATAACTTAATAAAATCATAAATTTTTTGCGGTTCTGATTCAGAAATCCTGCTTTTCTTTACATTTGTTAGGATGAAGTATTTGGCTTTTATATTGAGCTTTCATATTCTAATGCTGACAGAAATGCCGGTAGTGGCTTCTTTGTATGCTAAAATGACTTCGGAGCAATGCGGTACGACTTGTTCAGAAGTGCCGGATTCGGATGATGAAACCGATGGTTGCAGTAAAGAAAGCTGTTTGACTTCACCTTGTTGTAAAATACAGTTGTTTTTGACTTCTTTTGAAAAGCCAACCCCTCAGTTTTTGTTGGAACCCCTTCAGCAAAACAACTTCAATCTCAAGCGACTTTTAATTACTTTATCATCTTTTGATATTTGGCATCCGCCACAATTTATTTAAATTATTTTATCCAAAATTGAAGCTGGGAATTTTGAACTTCTATTGCTACAGCGCAGTAATGGTTGTGTTTTTGCCTATGCTTATAACTAAAAAATAATTTAAATAGAAAAGACATGAAAAATTTAATGATAGTATTGTTATTCCTTTTTGCATTTACCCTAACAGCTAATGCACAGGAACCGAAACCAAAAGCTAAAAAAGAAGCTTGTTGCACAGCAGATAAAAAAGCAGCCTGTGCGGCAGATAACTCCAAATGTTGTGTAGTGGCAGCAGCCGATAAAAAGAACTGTTGCGCTAAGGACAAAGCAAAGTCAGTTTCCTCAGTTACAGAAAACCATTCTTGTACCACAGCTGGTGCATGTTGCAGCAACTGTAAAGAGTCCAAAGCAAAATCTTAATTCAATCCAAGAAGGGCGTTTCATTGAGACGCCCTTTTTATGTAATACGCTTAAGTATAAAAGCAGAACAATGTCTACGGACAATTGCGAAAAGAAGCCTTATGCTAATTTTAATTTCGGCCATTGTCTTTCCCATTGTTTTTCCTTCAGTCGTTTTTGGAAGACCGTTGGGTTAAAATTGGGAGTTGGTCTAATGATTAATTGAAAGAGATCGTTTAATCCATAAGGAGCCAAAATCTCAATTTCATCATTGGAGTTTACTCTTGCAGCAATAGCCGTTGCGGTTTCGGGCCAATAGGAAAGAGCATCTTCAGTGCAGTTGTATTGAGAATGATGATTACGGAGATGCATTCTTGCCTGATTTTTAACCGACCATTTGACTTTAGGGTTGATTGCGGCTAGATGTAGTTCCATTTCTTTTTCTGTTGCCTCAGTACTATCTTCCGTATCAAAAAAGACCACATCAATATCGTTTTGTTGCAGAGTTTTAATTTCGTGCAGTACATCCCAGATTTTATTTCGCAAGAAACCGGCACCAATCCAACAATCGTTAAGATTTAAATTCCTGACCACTGTGAGTGTTTCCAAGATGTATCGATCTTGGCTTAAAAGCTGTATAAAATCTTCTTTGTATTTCATTTATTAACTGTTGCAGTTCTATTTATCATCAACATATTCCAAGATATCGCCGGGTTGGCAATCCAGTACTCTGCAAATGGCTTCCAAAGTACTGAAACGAATAGCTTTTGCTTTTCCTGTTTTCAATATGGAAAGGTTGGAAAG
>DATEDY010000183.1:0-8189 GCA_035281405.1 Flavobacterium sp. | reverse complement strand
TTAGTAGCGGGAACAGGACTCGAACCTGTGACCTTCGGGTTATGAGCCCGACGAGCTGCCTACTGCTCTATCCCGCGTTGTTTCGAGTGCAAATATACAACCATTATTTACATTAGCAAGCTTTTTGGTGAAATAAAATTTTAATTAACAAAAATTGCCGTATATCTAATTGATTTATATACTTTTGCACCGCAAAAAAATATTCCTCAAATCAGGTTTATTACTATTTTATATATATGAAAAGAGTTGTCGAGTACAGAAAATTACTTGAAGTTGACAAGAATGTAACTTTAAAAGAATTAAAAACGATTTACAGAAACAGTATGAAAGAGTCTCATCCTGACAAGTTTGTAAACGATGAAGAAGGAAAACATGCTGCCGAAGAAAAAAGTAAAGCTATCATTAGCGCTTATCATTTCTTAGTAAGCATCGCTCCTGAGACTCTTGAAAAAAACCTACCGGAATACCAAGAAACAATCAATGGATCAACAATCCTGGATTTCTATCTGGAAAAACAAACCTTACATGTTACCTATTTAAACGGAGTATCTTATGAATACATCGGTGTTCCTAAAAATGTATACATTAAAATGATTAATGCAGAATCTCCAAACCGTTTTGCAAAACGTCATATTTACGGTAATTACATCTACAGAAAATCAGGCGAAATGGTTGAAGCATAAGCTTTTCCATCAAAAAACACCTTAAGGCTTTCATTATATGATGGCCTTTTTTATTTAAATATTTTCTTATATTTGAGTAACTAACTTTAAAAACTAAAAACTATGCCTTTCAACATTTATGCCGTATTAGTGTCATCATTAGTCACTTTACTAATTGGATTTATTTGGTACAATCCTAAAGTTTTCGGAACTGCCTGGATGAAAGAAACCGGAATGACCGAAGAAAAAGCCCAACAAGGGAACATGGCAAAAATCTTCGGCCTTACTATTTTTTACTCTTTAATGATTGCCTTTTTAATGCCGGCACTTACAAATCACCAAATGGGTGCCTTAGGAATGATTGGCGGTCCTGAATTCATTGAAACCGCAAAACCTTCTTACACTGCATTCCTAGCCGATTATGGTGATGCGTTCCGTACTTTTCAACACGGAGCTTTACATGGTTTTATGACTGGCTTATTTATAGCATTACCAATTACTGCAATCAATGCCCTGTTTGAACACAAATCATGGAAATACATCCTAATCAATGCAGGTTTCTGGATGGTTTCTTTAACCATTATCGGCGCAATTGTTTGTGGCTGGAAATAATATTTTTCTTAACATTTATTTATAACAACATCGCTCTACATTTGTGGAGCGATTTTTTTGATTTTGAATTCTATTTCTTTTAACATATACTCAGCCATCAACGAATTACCAGCCACTTGGGATCAAGTAGCTGAAAGCAACGCATTTTTGCAAACTCCTTATTTAAAGGTTTTGGAAGAGTCGGCTCCAACCAACATGCAGTGCTTTTACATCGGTATTTTCGAAGAAAAGAAACTCATCGGTGTAGCCTTGGCACAATATCTTAATGTACATAAATTAGAATCATTCGGAGAAAGAGACAAATGCATTAAAACCGCCATCCGTAACTTTGTATTCAAAAATTTCGCTTCCCATGTTTTATTCTTAGGTAATAATATGATTACTGGCCAAAATGGCTACGTATTCAACAAACCAATGGATTTTAAACACATAAGCGAAGTATTACTGCAATGCTCGGAAGACATTATCTCCTACTTCAAAAAGAAAAAAATCACTATCCACATTGTTTCTTTCAAAGACTTCTACGAACATTGTTCAGACGAACTGAAAAAATACGGTTTTGGAAAAATGTACGACTTTAACGTACAACCCAATATGGTTTTTGAATTGAATTCAGGCTGGAAAACGGAAGCTGATTACGTTGCCGCTTTCTCGAAAAAATACCGAGACCAATACAAACGTTCCCACAAGAAATACGAAGGAATCGAATCCCGGGAATTGAGCCATGACGAAATTGTTACGCATGAAGACAGAATTTACGAACTCTACCATTATGTAGCAAAAAACGCTCCGTTCAATACTTTCTTTCTGGCTAAAAATCATTTCTCCACTTTCAAGAAACAATTGCAGGAACAATTGCGCTTATGTGGCCATTTTCTGGATGGAAAATTAGTGGGTTTTCATACCATTCTTCTAAACGGAGAAACATTGGAAACTTATTTCCTTGGTTATGACGAACATGTTCAAAAAGAAAAAATGCTGTATTTAAACATGCTGTACCACATGACTAAATTTGGCATCGAAAACGGGTTTAAAGAAATTATTTTCGGGAGAACCGCTTTGGAAATCAAAAGTTCCATCGGTGCAAAACCCGTACTAATGTCAGGATTCATTTTTCACACCAACAAAATCATCAACAAACACATTGATAAAATATTCAAAAGACTGGAACCTAGTGTAGATTGGCAGCAAAGACATCCATTTAAGTAACCTCTTTATTTTGATAATATTGGTAAATGTAAACACCGTAACATCCCAATATCAATTCGCCAAACACACCAAGTATTAGCAGCAAAGAAGGAATTCCGTCCAAAATCATACTTACAATTCTGCCAAAAGCCAATCCGAACATAAATATAAAGTTAGAAACGGTCGCTATCCTCCAGAATTTTGGATTACTGATTCCTAAAACCCAAAGAACCGCAAAAGCAATATAGATTCCCATAATTGCTTTTAAGATATTCTGTTCATCGACTGTGTTTACGGTAAGCTTAAAGAAAAACTCCGGCGCAAAACCATAGATAAGTGAAACAGGAAGCACTACGAAGGAAGAAATAATTAAATGGGTATTCTTAAGTGCATCGCTTCTATTCATAGGTAAATTTTAATCACTACAAGTTATCAATTTCCATCTGAACTACTTCCCAATCTCCTAATAATTTTTCCAACTCCAGCTTCTTCTTTTCATACGCTGCAAAAAAACTGGCATTTTCAATATGCTTATCATAGTTCGAAGCCAATTCTTTATCGTCCTGCTGAATGTCTTTTTCCAATTGTTGGATCTGACTCTCAATCTTAGACAATCTGTTTTGTAATGATTTTTGCGCTTTTTGCTCTTCGTAAGATAAATTCTTCGCTTGTTTCGGCTCTTCTTTAACCACTACATCTTTCTTCTCTACTTCGCGGAAATTATCCACATTACGTTGTTCTAAGAAGAAGTTGATATCGCCTAAATATTCTTTGATTTTTTGATCCTTAAACTCATAAACTGTATTAGCCATCCCTTGTAAGAAGTCACGGTCGTGCGACACTAAAAGCAAGGTTCCTTCAAACTTTTGCAATGCTGCTTTTAATACATTTTTCGATTTAATATCCAAGTGATTGGTAGGCTCATCCATCAACAACACGTTAATCGGTTGCAATAAAAGCTTACACAATGCCAAACGGTTTCTTTCACCTCCCGAAAGCACTTTTACCTTCTTCTCCACATCATCTCCTCTAAACAAGAAAGCACCTAACATATCACGCACTTTCGCACGGTTACCGTCGGTTGCAGCTTCCAACATAGTATCCAGTAACGTTTTCTCTCCGTCTAAATATTCTGCTTGGTTTTGGGCAAAATAACCCAACTGCACATTATGTCCTAACTTAATACTTCCGTCATATTGAAATTCGTTGACAATCGCTTTGATAAAAGTAGATTTTCCTTGTCCGTTCTGACCAACGAAAGCGATTTTACTTCCTCGTTCCACCAAAAGTGAAATGTCCTTCAAAATCACCTTCTGATCATACGCTTTGGTCACATGTTCGGCTTCTACCACTACTCTTCCAGGTGTAACCGAAACCGGAAACGTGATGCTCATCACTGAATTATCATCTTCATCTACTTCAATTCGCTCCACTTTATCCAGCTTTTTAATCAAGGACTGCGCCATTGATGCTTTAGAGGCTTTAGCTCGGAATTTCTCAATCAACTTCTCCGTTTCTTCGATCTTTTTCAGCTGATTTTTTTGAGTAGCCAATTGCTTTTCGCGTATCTCTTCTCTTAAAACCAAATACTGTGTATACGGCTTATTGAAATCATATGCTTTTCCTAACGAAATCTCAATCGTTCTATTGGTAACATTATCCAAAAACATCTTATCGTGCGAAACAATCACCACAACACCTGGGAACGACTTTAAGAAACTTTCCAGCCAAATGATACTCTCAATATCCAAGTGGTTTGTAGGCTCATCCAGAAGCAAAATATCATTGGATTGCAATAACAACTTGGCCAACTCAATACGCATTCGCCATCCTCCCGAAAAAGTATCGGTCTGGTTATTGAATTCTTCACGCTTGAAACCTAATCCGGAAAGGATTTTTTCAGTGTCTCCCACATAATTGTATCCACCCAAGATTTCATAATGATGCTGCACATCGCTCAATTGCTCAATCAATTCCGAATAAGCTGCACTTTCATAATCGGTTCTTGTAGCCAATTGATGGTTGATATCGTCTATTTTTAGTTCGGCTCTTTTGATTTCTTCAAAAGCCTGATATGCTTCTTCCAAAACGGTTCGTCCCTTCACAAAATCAATATCCTGACGAAGGAATCCTATCTTGACTTCTTTCTCTGTAGCAATACTTCCGGAATCAGGTTTCACATCACCTGCCAATATCTTTAGCATAGTGGATTTTCCAGCGCCATTCTTTCCAACAAGACCAACTCTGTCTCCTGATCCTAAACGAAAAGTAACTTCTTCAAACAAGTAAGTTCCTCCAAAGGAAACCGATAAATTGTGAATATTCAGCATAATTTGTGACTTGGGTTGCAAAGGTAGTTTTCGAAATTGAGTACCTTTGTATAAATTTTTTGCAAATGTTAAAAAAAGGATCCAAACTAAATAGTATTTTAACAGGAAGTTGTCCTAAATGTCAGGAAGAAAGTATGTACAAAGGAAAAAACCTGTACAATCCTGATTTTACCATTAAAATGAACGACCATTGCAGTCACTGTGGTACAAAATATAAAATCGAACCATCTTTCTTTTATGGCTCAATGTATGTCAGTTATGCCTTGGGTGTAGCCTTGGGTGTAGCCGCTTTTGTGGTCTTTTATTTTCTGCTGAAAACCAATCTGAAAACGGCTTTCATAGGTATTACAGCAACTTTAGTGCTATTGATGCCTTTTATCATGAGAATTTCCCGAAACATCTGGATCAACTTCTTCATCAGTTACGATAAGAACTGGAAGGAAAACAAATAATTTACTGCAACAAATAATCAAAAAGCAAATAGTAACTCTTGTGGAGCTTCCATGAACTGTTGTGGAGCCAATATCATCTGTTGTGGAGTCAATATCATCAGTTGCATAGCCTACATGAACTACTGCAGAATGAATTTCACTTATTGCGGAGCAAATATCATCTGTTGCAAAACCTTAACAAATCATTGTTGATTAAATTTCAACTATTGTTGAAGCAACATTTACCATTCCCAAAGAACAATAAATAACAAACTAGAAACTAAAATTTCTTCTTTTTATCAAATCGTTTCATATCAATTTGATCATCCAAAGGAATACCATCTTCAATATTTTCGAATAACGCTTTCGCCAACCAAGGACCAAGCATCACACCACGGGTTCCAAGTCCATTCAACAAATGAAGAGAATGATGTTCTTTATGTGTACCAACTAAAGGTCTGCGGTCTTTCACTGTCGGACGTACTCCTGCAAAATGCTCAATGATTTCAAAGTCGCAATCAATAAGCTCTTTTAAATTCTCAATAAGTTCTTGCTTACCTTCTTCTGTTGGGGTATTCGTTTTATCGTCCCAATTATAAGTAGCACCAACTTTAAACAAACCATTACCAATTGGCAAGATAAAAATGCTGGATTTCAAGACAACGTCCAAGTTCAAGTCTGGCGCTTTAATGATAAGTAATTCTCCTTTAGTACCGTCAAGCGGAAGAAGATTAAAATAAGGATTTTTCTGCAAACCGAAGCCTTCAGCAAAGATAACATGCTTCGCAGCAATTCCTTTATATTCTATGTGATCATCCTTAAAAACAATCTGGTCATACTCAAAAGATTCATTTCGAAACAATCCTTCAGCAATCAAAAAGTTGTTATAAGACTCTAAAAATAATGAAGTATCCACATAACCTGTATGCAAGACCTCTCCAAAGCCAAACTCAGAACTAATCGACTGATATTGCTTATGTATAACAGATGTGGATAAAAAAGGTGCTAAAGAAGGTTTATCAGCCGCCTGAAACCAATTGTTTTGCTCTTCAATAGAAGCAAACTTTCTATATATGGGGATTTTATAGTCAAATTCCGTATTGATTCTTTCAGCAATTTGAGCATAAAACGGCAATCCAAAATCCAATTGCTCCTTTGCCATCCACACTTGGCTAAAACGCTTTAAAATAACGGGGTTGTACAAACCACCGGCTATTTTAGACGAAGAAGTCGAGTAGTCATCAAAAACTAAAAAGGACTTGTTGTGCTGTAAACACAACTCTGAGAAAGAGATTCCGGCAATACCTGAACCAACAATGATATAATCTAACATGGTACAAAAATAAAAAACTCTCACTATAAGTGAGAGTTTTTTATGTAATTGGAGAAATTAACAATTAGTAATTCCACATATCTTGCTCAAAATTACGAATCTTATCTTTTACTCTTTCTGATTCGATTAACTGCATTAAAGAGTTATCTTTCATGTATTCAGAAATTTCTCTATCGTTGTAAACATTTTCTTCCTTATAAGTCAACGCGTTGAAACGACGTGAGTTTAACAAGTGATCGAAAGAGATTGGCATTGATGAGTTTTTATCATTGAATGCTTTCCACTCATGCAATATTTCACGTGCACCTGGATAGAATATCCAAAATAACTCGATATAATCTTTCTCTTCTTCTGTTTTACCCATTGTATAAACGTCTGGAATAACAGGACAAATACCTAAAATTCTGTAACGCAAATCTGATTGTCTCTTATCGAAGTACCATAAACCAACAATTTTGTAGTCAGACACATCGATTGAAGCTAAATCCGTTTTATTGATGTACTCAGGAGAGATAAACTTAGAAGCAGGGATTGTTTTAGTTTCAACACCAACTTTTTTCTTTTTCTTACCTTTTCCTTCGTAGATAGGCACTTCTACTGTTCTTGTGCGGTACGCATCAATATCAGTATTCATTTCCTCTCTACCTGCATCAGTAGTATCAATTTTAGTCAAAGAAGCATTAATATCTTTTAATGTTTTCTTTTCTCTGAAATAACTATCTGAATACACTTCAGTAATCTTTCCAGACTTGATACCTTTTACCAATACATCGTACAAAGAACGACGATCGCTCCCAATAGCAACTGTATCAATAGGATAATATAATGGGAAGTTGATTCTTTCATCAAGATCAATTATTTCCCAAACTTTCTTTGACATTAAGATATCACGGTCATCAATATAACCGTAATCTAATGGTTTGTCATTATCTTTCAACTGTTGCGCAGCAGACTTTAATCCGATTTCAGCCGGTGTCTTTGCGTTCAACAAGTTAGATTGTGCAACACCAGTTGCACTACCAGCAAGAAAAACAACTAATAATAAATTTCTCCAATTCATAATTTTTATTATTTGAGGCGTTTAAATAAATTAAACGAAATTTACATTTTATTATTGTACTTCATAAGTACAAGTAGAAACTCTCTTAGCAACTTGATCGATTCCAGAGAAAGTAGCTTTAATTTCAGAAATTACAACTACGTCACCTCTCTGTGCTCTAGCAATAGCCGCTTTAGCTCTACCATCCATTTTACTTCCTGAAACTACAATTGTAGGTTGTCCAGGAACTTTAACGTTAAATTGTGTTACGTTAACTGTCACAGGGAAATCGAAATCTTCCATAACTGCAGAGATTGAACACACTTCTAAGTTAGATTTAGAACCTTTAGCAGCAACCTCACCACGGATTTTTCCAGTTGGAGCAGGTAAACCTTTAATTCTAAATTCTTTTTTATCTGTAACTGTTTTACCATCAGGTAAAGTAGCACTTACATTTACCATAACAGTACTTCCAGGACCTGGTTTGATAACATATTTACCAGCACCTCCAGCAGGAGACATTCCAGGAGCAGACGCTTTTACTTTATCAGAACCTACACCAGCAAATGAAATTGTCATAGGGTTAGGTACTCC
>DATEDY010000182.1:0-4268 GCA_035281405.1 Flavobacterium sp. | reverse complement strand
ATCATGTTTAAAATCCCACCGATGTTTCCTTTTTCAACCGCATCCGGTTTGATCATAGTAAAAGTTCTATTACTTGCCATTTTTTCCTTTTTTAATTTGGGTGCAAAAGTATAACTTTTTAATCAATCTGAAAGAAAAGTTGTAAGGATATTTTAGTTGATGCTTCTAGCCAATCTAAATCCATAAAACTCGTTTGTTTTATTTGGGTCAGTACTAATTCTGTTTGCTGTTCTCAAGTAATTTTCCTGACTGTCCCATGAACCACCTCGTACCGATTTTTTCTCACCACGAATAGGGCCTTTTGGATTGTTGCTGTCTTCAATTTTGTAATAATCTTTATTGTACCAATCCCAACACCATTCCCAAACGTTGCCACTCATATCATAAATACCTAATTCATTAGGTAGTTTTGTTCCAACTGCATGTGGCTTTCTTTCACTATTTTTAATCCACCATGCAATATCATTGGAGTTATTTGATCCAGCAAAAGCATTTCCTTTTGATTTGTTTCCGCCTTTGGCAGCAAATTCCCACTCAGCTTCTGTTGGTAAACGGTAACCATTTGCTGTGAAATCACATTTAACATTTGGACCAACCATAGTGTAAGCGGGTTTAAGTCCTTCTATTTTGCTTAGCCAATTGCAGTATTCAATAGCTTCAAACCAAGTAATGTTTGTAACCGGATTGTTGTCATTCCATCCCCAAATTGGAGCGACAGGCATTTTTTTCTTGGTTTTTTTACAGTAATCCTTCCATTCCCAAACAGTAACTTCCAATTTGTTGATTTCAAAGGAGTTTAGTTTTACTTCGTGTTGTTTTTGTTCGTCATTTTCCGCTATGCGATTATCATCTTTAGAGCCCATCATAAATGATCCTCCGCTAACTTTTACCATTTCAAGTACAGGATTCCCCAATCTGTAAAATGAAAGTAATGTAAATGATACAGCACCGACGATTAGTAGTTTTTTTAACATACGTTTGTTTATTTGTTATAAAAATGTTATTTCAAATCGGGCGCAAAAGTATGTTTAAAAATGAGTTATGTTAAATTTCTACAATGAAAATCGATAAAAGGTGAAAAATATCCGTTAATATGATATGATTATTGATAAATCACTAATTGTAAGTTAAGATTTACAGATTTGGATTTTAAATTCTGTATTCGTCCGATCAAAAAATAGGTTAGAAAAAATCAGGGTTATTAATTTTTTCAATTACGAAATTTTCCAAAACTAAAATATCAAGTGATGTTTCTTCAAAAAGAGCTATTGCTTGTTCAGGTGTTTCAACCACTGGCATACCTCGTCTGTTTAAACTAGTGTTTAGGAGTATTGCTATTCCTGATTCTTTTTCAAAATATTCGATAAGTTTATAGAATCGTTCATTCCATTGTTTATTGACGGTTTGTACTCTGGCGGAACCATCCTCATGTGTTGTGTTTTGGAGTATGTTGCTATATTTTTCACGGGTTTTATCCACTAAAATCATATAAGGACTGTTTCTTCCTTTTTCAAAATATTCGGATACTTTTTCTTCCGGGACTGCAGGAGCAAAGGGTCTAAAGTCTTCTCTGAATTTAATAGTCCTGTTTATATGTTGCTTGATACCTTTTATGCCGGGATGCGCTAAAATACTGCGCCTTCCCAATGCTCTTGGACCGAATTCCGATTCAGCATGAAACCAAGCAATGGTCTTTCCTGAATTGAGTTTTGATGCACAATATTTTAATAATTCATCTTCTATTTGAAAATGACTTATTTTGAAATTAGTATAATGCTTTTTTTGAATTGCTTTTTGTATATCATTTTCAGTGTATTTTTTTCCAAAGCAAGTGGAATTATTGTGTGGAATTTTAGGCATTTTTAATTGATGAAGCCAACCATAAAAAGCACATCCTAATGCTAATCCGTTATCAGCAGCCGCTGGTTCCCAATAGATGTTTTGAGCTAATTTTGCATCCTGCAGTTTGGCGTTGGCCACCGCGTTTAAAGCTACACCGCCCGAATAACAAAGGTTGGGGTGTGAAAAAAGAGAATAACGATTTGTGATACACTTTAAAATAGCCTTTTCAACTTGTTCCTGAGCCCATTTAGCAACATTTGCATAATAGGAAAAATGCTCTTTGAAATAATCATAGCCTTTTGATGGATTGTTTAAAAAGGCTTTCCAATCTTCACTAACATATAAATTTTGATTTTCAAAGTAAAAAGCTTTCATGTTAAATACTCCGGTTTTTCCATAAGGAGCTAGTCCCATAAGCTTACCTACATCGTCCATATTTCCAAAAACATAATGACTTACAGCTGCATAAAAACCGCCAATCGAATGACGAGTGGTAGGAAGACTTAATATTTCTTTTTGAGATCCAGCCATCGGACTGAAATCTTTATAAATCGTTTTTAATTCTTGTCCATCGTAAAAATAAAAACTGTCTTTTTCGCAAAGCATTTCATTGGCAGTCAGAAAATGTTCAGATATAGTATCTTTTTCTTCTGGATTTAATTCTAAATAGTGTTCGAGTGGACTTCCACATCCGTCAATAACTATAACAGCGCATTCGTTAAATGGAGAAGTTCCTATAGCACTGTAAGCATGTGCGAGGTGATGGGAAATATCAATGATTTCAGGATAAGATTGTTCTGAAAAAATTCTTTTCCCTTTAAAAGAGTCTCGACAAGGAATAGTAAAGTTTTCACATTGTACAACTAAACTAATGTCGTCAATTGTAATGTTTTCGGCGTCTAGACAATATTGAATGGCTACTGTGTCGTTACCTCCATCATGTTTTATTCGTGTAATGCGTTCTTTTTCTATGGCTACGCATACTTTTCCGTCTTTTAATAAAACTGCAGAACCGTTGTGGGATAATCCGGTTCCTAATATATAAATTGGCTTATTCATTCTTCGATTTTGTTCAATCGAAAGTTATAAATAATCTTTTGATTAAAAATTGAACTTTATGGTCGAATTTTTTGGTATTTTATAAAGTCAATATTGAGAATTGTTGTTCTAACGGATGTAGATCAGTTAGTAATTTTGAAATCAATGATGTTCCACTTTCGATATAAAATTCAGAAAAATTCTGCTTGCGTTCCTGTAAACTCTGATTAGGGAATAATTCGTTTTGTATCAATGAAATGCGCTCCAATTGATTGGCTAAGATTCTCTTCTCTGCTTTAAGCAGTCTCTTTTCCAGATTTTCCAATCCTTTGATTTGTTTCGCTTCTTGTGCTTTTACAGCTCCAATAAATGAGGGATCGGTGCGTTGAGCGATTTCGTTGAGTGTAATAAATTGCTGCTTAAGAAATTCTTTCTGTTTGGAGAAATCAATTGTCAGACTGGATAATTCTCTCGTTTTCCTATTCAGCAATTCTTGTTGTTTCATGAATAAATCTGACCAACTTAATTCGAGTTTGTCAATCTTCTGAACTTGCTTTTCTGAAGCAATCAATACTGAATTTCGAACTAGCAAAACAGGAAATGTTATAGCATTACTCTCAAAATTGGATTTCAATTGTAGCCAATAGGCGATTTCACCACCACCACCAATATAGCATAAGTTGGGCAAAATGACTTCTTGATACAACGGTCGTAAAATAACATTCGGACTGAATTTCTCCGGATGGTTTTTCAACTCAGCCAGAATTTCACTTTCCGTGAATGTTGTTTTGGTATTGTTGATACTGTATTTCCCTTCTTCCAATACAATACGCTCCCTAAGATTGTCTTCTATATAAAATAAATTGATTTCTCTCGGATTTACCTGAATGTCATAGTGTGCTAATGCTTTATTCGTTTCTGAAACGTTTTGAAAGGAAGCCTGTTCTAGTAACTCTCTTCTGACATAAGGAGCAAACATTTTTTTCAAATTAATGTCATCACCATCAATAATGACCAAACCTTCTTCTTTGAATAAATCATTAGCGATGAAACGTGTGGCATCCGCTAAATTAGCATGCTCTAAATAAGCTTTCTTGAATAAATCTTTCAAATAAGCAGCATTGTTGCCTATTCCCAATTCTTTTTCAAATTGCGTATATACTTCTTCAAGTCCTTGTGTTGACAATCGTCCTACCGGGCCTTGACTGGCTTTGTCCCATTTTATCTTACGGTTTCTGAAAGTAAAATGATTGATCTCTTCAAAATCATGATCTTCGGTTGCCATCCAATACACGGGAACAAAATGATAATTGGGATATTTTGCTTTTAACTGCTTGGATAAATTGATGGCCGAAACAATTTTATAGAGGAAGTATAACGGACCGGTA
>DATEDY010000181.1:0-10091 GCA_035281405.1 Flavobacterium sp. | reverse complement strand
CTGTACTATATTCTATCTACGGATTAGTTTTCTTAGGTGGCATCGTTCGTGCTTTTATCATACCCTCTGTATTTAGTCTATTAGGGTTAATAGTTCCCAATAAAGAAAAACCGAATGCTGCAGCCTGGAGTAGTTCCACTTGGCAGATTGCTGCTGTTTTCGGACCGGCATTTGCGGGATTCTCCATCGGTTTTATTGGCGTGTATTATTCCATGATTATGGTTGTTATCTGTGTTGTATTAGGAATTTTAGCGCTTTTACAAATTGAATCAAAACCAATTTTAAATCCGAAGCGAGGCGAACCAGTCATGACAAGTCTCAAAGAAGGAATAAATTTCGTTTTTCAGAACAAGACCATTTTAAACGCAATTTCTTTGGATATGTTTGCGGTATTATTTGGAGGAGCTGTTGCCTTAATTCCGGTTTTTGCTACAGATATTTTAAAAGTCGGCTCAGAAGGTTTTGGCATTTTAAGAGCCGCTCCTGCTATAGGTGGTTTAATTACTATGTTAATTGCAACCTATATACCCTTGAATCGAGATGCAGGCAAAAAGCTACTTACCGCTGTACTTTTATTTGGAGTATGTATCATTATATTCGGACTATCCAAAAACTTCTGGATTTCGGTTGTGGCTTTATTCTTCAGTGGTGTGACCGATGGTATTTCGGTAGTTATCAGACAAACCATTTTACAATTGTATACTCCGGATAATATGAGAGGCAGGGTATCTTCTGTAAATTCAATATTTGTAGGATCTTCCAATGAACTGGGAGCCTTTGAAAGTGGCTTAACATCACGACTCATGGGAGTGGTTCCTGCCGTTGTTTTTGGCGGTATTATGACAATAGTAGTAGCATTCACCATGGGTATTAAATCCCCGAAGTTCAGAAATTTAAATATTGAAAAAGACATAGCTGAAAATTAGATTTCAACAATAAAAACCATTAATTATTATCGTTTTCACAACATTGTTTCAGGTTGAAATAACTATATTTGCTATCTTATTTTTTAACACGTACATACATTTTTGAAATAGAAATACAATGACACAAAAATCGACAATCCACTACACTTTAACGGATGAAGCACCAATGCTAGCAACACATTCGTTTTTACCAATTGTACAGGCATTTACAGCTCCGGCTGCTATTGATATAGAGTTAAGAGACATTTCTGTAGCATCGAGAATTTTATCCCAATTTCCAGAATATTTACAAGACAATCAGAAAGTAGCCGATAATTTAGCCGAATTAGGCCAGTTAGCAACAACACCTGATGCCAATATTATCAAATTACCTAATATTTCAGCATCGGTTACTCAATTAAAAGAAGCTATCGCCGAATTACAGGCACACGGTTTCGCAGTGCCTAATTTCCCTGAAGAACCATCGAATGACGAAGAAAAATCCATTAAAGCAAAATACTCAAAAGTTTTAGGTTCTGCAGTAAATCCGGTTTTACGTGAAGGTAACTCTGATCGTCGTGCACCGAAAGCCGTTAAAAATTATGCTAAAGCAAACCCACACAAAATGGGTGTTTGGGCATCTGACAGTAAAACAGCAGTCGCTCACATGAATTCTGGTGATTTCTACGGAACTGAAAATTCAACAACGATAGCCAACGACGGTAAATTCAGAATTGTTTTCGCTGGAAATGACGGTTCAACCAAAGTTCTAAAAGATTTTTCAAACTTAAAAGCTGGTGAAGTAATTGACAGTTCGGTAATGAACCTTGCTGCTTTAAAATCTTTTGTTACCGAAGCAATCGCAGAAGCCAAAGAGAAAAATGTATTGCTTTCTGCCCATTTAAAAGCTACGATGATGAAAATTTCAGATCCGATTATTTTCGGAGCAATCGTTGAAACTTTCTTCAAAGAGGTTTTCGTTACCTATGCCGATTTATTCAAATCATTAGATATCAATCCGAACAACGGTTTACAAGATTTATTTGAAAAAATAACTGGTAATGCACAAGAAGCTGAAGTAAAATTAGCTATTGAAAATGCTTTGGCTAATGGACCACGCGTTGCAATGGTAAATTCAGACAAAGGAATTACCAACTTCCACGTTTCTTCTGATGTGATTGTAGATGCTTCAATGGCAGCATTAGCTCGTAGTGGTGGTAAAATGTGGAATGCAGAAGGAAAAGAGGAAGACACGATTTGTATCATTCCTGACCGTACTTACGCAGGTTTCTACCAAGCAGTAGTTGACGATATGATTAAGAATGGAGCCTTAGATCCAAAAACAATGGGATCTGTTCCAAATGTGGGCTTAATGGCTCAAAAAGCGGAAGAATATGGTTCTCACGATAAAACTTTCCAAGCAGATGCTGCTGGAACAGTAAAAGTTGAAGATGAAAACGGAACAGTTTTATTATCTCAAAAAGTTGAAGCCGGTGATATTTTCAGAATGTGTCAAACCAAAGATGCGCCTATCCAAGACTGGGTAAAATTAGCGGTTAACAGAGCTCGTTTATCAGATACTCCAGCTATTTTCTGGTTAGACAAAGACAGAGCACACGATAGCGAAATCATCAAAAAAGTTGAAAAATATCTAAAAGATTACGATACTACAGGTCTTGACATTCGTATTATGGATGTAAAAGATGCTATGGCTGAGACTTTACGCAGAATTCGTGAAGGGAAAGATACCATTTCAGTTTCAGGAAACGTATTGCGTGATTATTTAACTGATTTATTCCCTATTTTGGAATTAGGCACTTCAGCTAAAATGTTGTCTATAGTTCCTTTGATGAATGGTGGTGGTTTATTTGAAACGGGAGCTGGAGGTTCGGCACCAAAACACGTTGAACAATTTACAGAAGAAGGTTACTTACGTTGGGATTCGTTAGGTGAATTCTTAGCTTTACAGGCTTCTTTAGAACATTTGGCACAAACCCAAAACAATACAAAAGCTCAGGTATTAGCTGACACATTAGACGAAGCCAATGCTAAATTTTTAGCTACAGATAAATCTCCGGCGAGAAAAGTAGGTCAAATTGATAACAGAGGCTCACATTTCTATTTAGCTTTATATTGGGCACAAGCTTTAGCTTCTCAAACTAAAGACGCAGATTTACAGGCAAAATTCACTTCTATTGCTGAAGAATTAACCGCAAACGAAGCTAAAATAGACTCCGAATTAATTGGTGCTCAAGGAAAAGCTCAAGAAATAGGAGGCTATTACCAGCCTTCTGCAGCATTGACAAACAAAGCAATGCGTCCAAGCGAAACTTTCAATACAATTTTAGCTAAATTAGCATAGTCAATTCTGAATTATACAATTCATCAATAAAAAACCCCACGTCTAAATGTGGGGTTTTTACTTTTAACATTCTGCTAATTATACATTATCTTTTCAACGAGAAATGTGACCTGAATGTTTTTTCTACATTGTTTTCAGTAAATTTCACTGCAAACCAATAATCGGTTGAAGGCAAATCATTTCCGTTGAAAGTACCATCCCATCCTTCACTATTTGGTCGAATCGTTTTTATCACTTTACCATATCTGTCAAAAATATTCACTTCGGAATTCGGTTGGTTTTTCAATGCCCAAATATTCCAAGTATCATGATAACCATCAGCATTCGGTGTGAAATAATGAGGATATCCGATAGTAAAAATATGTTCCAATACAATATTGGTACATCCGTTAGAATCCTGAATAGTTACATAATGTTCGCCAGTTGGCACATTAGAAAACACATTGCTTGTTTGAAAAGAACCTCCGTCAATACTATACAAATAGCTTCCTTGACCAACAACGTTAATCGTAATCATTTGATTTTCTTCAAAATAATTACTCACTGTATAGGTAGCGGTTTCGGCAGCTTGAAAAGCTTCAACAGTTGCCGTTATAGCTTCGGAAGTACAAACATTAGTCACTTGTACAGAGTAATTACCTGTTTCATTTACTTGGTCAACTAAATAGGTACTACTCGTTGCTCCAGGAATAATTACTCCATTATGCATCCATACAAAAGTATAACCTGAATTACTCAAACCGGTATCTAACAGAAACGTCGTCAAAACATTATTGTTTCTATCCACACAAATTCCTCCTCCGGTCAACATAATATTGGGTAATGGATTAACTAATACCGTATACGCTTTTGTTGGTCCGGCACAATCTCCTAGCATCGTTGTAATAGTATAAACAGCTGTTCCTTGATTATTTCCTGTAGTAGTAAACGAATCATTTATTGTAAACATGTTACCTGATGATGTTCCGCTGAGAGCACCACCTTGAACAGTTACACCATTCAACACCAAACTCCATTGAAAAACAGCACTAGTATTAGGACTTGACATACTAATTGAAGTACTTTGTCCACTACAAATCGCTGGTGGGTTAGCTCCAAAGACTGCTGTTGGAATTGGATTTACCGTTACTGCAATACTTAGTGGATCTCCATAACATGATCCTAACTTAGGTGTAACTATGTAGATAACCGTTCCAGAATTCACTCCGTTTACTGTTAAAACATCTGTTATCTCTGCCGAAGATGAATTAGCCACATTATTTTGAACTGAAGCTCCGCTTACACCGGTTTGCATTACAGTCCAATCAAACGTGACTCCATTATTTGGTGAATCTAAATTAATTGATACAGCGCTTCCAGAGCATATAGTATTATCTGCAACAGTGAATGTCATTGTAGGTTTTGGAAACACTGTAATATCCACTTGCTGTGCTGTACTCATGCATCCTGATTCAGCATATACTCTATAACTTACCACTGTTGGTATCAGAATCGCATTAGATAATGTAACTAAATCAGTTAAAGTAACTGGTCCAACTGCATTTCCAGTGGTTCCGCCTGTTGCATTAGTTGCTGATAAAAATTGCCAATGAATGGTTGCACCGGGTACATTATTACATACTATTGTCACATTCACTTGATTTCCTGAACAAATGGACGGACTATTATTTGTTACTGTAATTATTGGTGTTGGATTGACATTAATAGTCATTGAAGTGGCAACTGCACATTCGTTGCTTGCTGGTGTAAATGTATAAGTTGTTGTATTTGCATTGTTTATAGCAGGCGACCAACTTCCAACAACTCCATTATTTGATGTAGTTGGCAATGCAGCCAATGTTTGTCCGGAACAAATTGGAGCAACTTGAGTAAAAGTTGGTGTCATTTTTTGATTTACAACGATAGTCATAGACGCAGGTCTTACACAAACACCGCCTGAAGGAGTAAAAATATAAGTTGTTGTTACAGTATTATCTATAGCAGGTGACCAAGTCCCGGTTACTCCATCATTTGATGTAGTAGGTAATGGAGCCAAAGCATCTCCCGAGCATATTGGAGAAACCTGCGTAAAAACAGGAACCACAACTGGATTTACATCTATAGTCATTGTAGCCGAAACTGCACATTGTCCTGGATTAGGAGTGAATGTATATGTTGTTGTTGTAGTGTTGTTTATAGCAGGTGACCAGATTCCGGTAATTCCGTTATTTGATGTAGTTGGCAAAGGAGCCAAAGCATCACCTGAACAAATAGGCGCAACTTGGGTAAACACCGGAGTATTTTGATACACTGACACTGTGATTGACTCATTTTCCACTCGTGAACACAATGTATTGTTATTATTATCCAGAATTCTGGTGCTAACCAGATTGTATATTGTATTGACAGTTATATTCTGAGTTAGAACAAAAACTCCTGAAGCATTCAGAAGGGCTCTCTGAATTGGGCCGCCATTAATGGCGTATTCTACTGTTCCTCCCGGTGTGCCTGTAAAAGTAACATCAACATTACTTCCTGAGCAAACATTCGTGTTTGAGACCGTCATATCTGCTGTGGGTATCGGATAAACCCTTAGATCGAAATCAGTAATTGTAAAACATCCTGAAACATTATTCACTACTTTGGCATAAATTGTTTGTGGATTATAATTAGGATCATTTGCAAAAAAATTAGGAAGTGGAGATATTCCATCTATTGCATTAGCATAAGAAGTATAAAAATTAATGGTATTGTTGGCCAAATCCGGATTAATTTGGCTTCTTAATGAATTAAGATCAAAAATTCCAACATTTGGAGTAACACTACAAGTTCTAAGCTCTCCTATTTCATTAGCGGTTGGAGGCGTTGGAAATGCTCCAGTTCCAGCCATTGCACTACCCGTCCATCGAATTTCAAAACCTCCGTCTCCATGTGGTCTGTCTATTGCGATATAATACGATTGACCCGCTACAACAGGGATAGATCGCACATATCCGTCACCATTTCCTGGATTTGTTGCTCCGGGACCAATTTGAGTGAATGTATTTGACATATTCATTCCTGTATGGTTGTTCGAAGCATTGACAGCTTGCGGATTCAAAGTCGCACATCGAATAGGACTTCCTAAACTCCCACAAGATCTGTTTGGTCCATAGACCCAAAAATCATAATCGACTGTAATTGCCGGATCATTAGGAATCAAATCGAAACCTAAGTTTCCAGATTGCACAATATTAATTTTAATCCATAACGAATTATGTTCCAGACCTCCGCACGAGGCAACTTCTTGTGTACTTCCAATACCAGTAGCATTAGAACTAAAATTACCATTTCCACAAACTGTGATTGCATTCACACAATCATTCGGTTGATTTTGTGCCAAAGCCAAAGTGCTTAAAAACAACCCGAGAAATAAAATAAACATCTTTTTCATTGCATCCTCTTTTTGAATTAATGATAATTTATCGACTACAAAAGCAGTCAATACATTTTTAAAGAAGTCCCTTCACGCCGCTTACAAACGTGAAGGTGACAACTAAAAAACAAATTAAAAAAACCAGTCTTACTTGGTAACAATCATGAACTCTGAACGTCTGTTTTGAGCATGATCCTCCTCTGTGCAGTTTGAACCGCAATTTATTTTTGGAGTAGAACTACCGAAACCTTTTCCTGATATTCTACTACTTATTATTCCTTTAGAAACAATGTATTGAACTGTTGATTGCGCTCTTTGTTCTGATAAATTCAGGTTGTAGGCCGCTTTTCCTTTAGTATCCGTGTGGGATTTTACCAAAATCACCATATTGGGATGGTCATTCATCACTTTAACTAACTTATCCAATTCACTTGCTCCTTGCGCAGTGATATTGCTTTTGTTGAATTCGAAATAAATCGGAGCCAATAACACTTCTGTATCAGTTATGATCACTTCTTCCGGAGTCAGTTTTGCTTCAACTGTATTTTCTCCTGATTTTGTTCTGGCAATTGGATATGCTCGCGCACTGAAATTAGTTGCCGAAACCCTAAACTCATAACCCGCTTCACAATCCACATCATAACTTACGCTACCGGATGCATCTGTTTGCTTTGTCGCAATAGTATTTCCTTTATCATCTAAAATAGCTACTGTTGCATTAGATAATAGTTCACCTGTTTTTTTATTGCTTACCAAAGCGATTGCTTGTGCTTTGCAGACAGGAATTGCGGTATAAATTGCATCGGTTCCACCTCGGTTAGAAGCAAAATAACCAACATTCAATACCGAATTCAAGCTGAAAGAGAAATCATCTTTTTCAGTATTAACAGGTTTACCCAAATTTTGGGCATTATCAGACGAACTCATATCTACTCTAAAAACATCCAAACCCCCAAAACCTTGTCTTCCGGATGAAGCAAAATACAATACGTTATCATCGGCTACAAATGGAAAACTTTCTTTTCCTGGTGTATTGATTCTGTCTCCGAGATTTTGGGGATTTCCGTATTGATTTCCGACGACCGACACCTTCCAGATGTCAGTTTCACCCATTCCACCAGGCATATTTGAAGCAAAAAACAACGTTTTACCATCTTGGCTCAAACTTGGATGCGAAACCGAATAATTCGTACTATTGAATGGAAGTGCTTCGATATTTGTCCATTTTCCGTCAACTTTATTCGCCTTATACAAACCTTGCTGACCTACTTTTACATTGCTCTTCTTATCTTTTTCAAATTGCCCTTTACTGTGGCTGTCTCTGGCGAAAAACATTGTATTTCCGTCGGCACTTACTGCCACTGGTCCGTCATGAAATGCTGTATTAAGCTCATTGATCGCTTTAGGTTCAGATAATTTTCCATCAGCATCTCTAACCGATTGAAAAATATCCACATACGGTTGATTTGCCCATTTATCCTTTTTATTGGATGCATTTCGGGTACTTACAAAATACAGTGTATTGTCGTTAGCTAAAACCGGAGCGAAGTCACTTTGGTTTTTACTTTGGATATTCGTTTGAGTTACATCAAACAATTTTGATTTATTAGTTAAACTCGGAATGTAATTCGGATTAGCTCTATGCGCTTTTGCTCTTGGATCATTAGATGCTTGAGCTGCAAAAGCGTCCATTTGCTTATTTGCCTCATCATACTTCCCTAAAGTTTTCAGGGATTGTGCATAGCGATAATACGTTTCCTCTTCAGCTTTTCCTTCGATTGCTTTAGCATACCATTTAGCCGCTGCTTCGGTATTGAAAATATTATAATAGCTGTCTGCCAATCTGGAAAACACATACGTATTCGCTCCTTTGCCTTCTGCCAGTTTTGAATATTCTTCAATAGCATTGACATACTGGTAACTTTCAAAAAGTTTATCAGCCCTTTCGGTAGATTTATCCTGTCCGTAACCTGCTGTTAAAAGCAATAATAAACTGATGGTTATATATCTTTTTTTCATGGTTGTTTTTTAGGTTAGAAAAATCTTGGTGAAATAGAAACTTTCTTTGGAAAATTCAGATCAAAAAGTAACATTACCTCATGAGAAGAAGTTGATGCAATTTTTAAATCCGACACAATATGATCATAAGCATATCCAATTCTTAAACTTGGAGTAATGGCATAATTAACCATCGCTCCGAATGAATCATCCAATCTATAAGTAGCACCAGCTTCAAATTTCTCGAAAAACAAAAAGTTAGCCGACAAATCCAATGATACCGGAGCACTAAACGCTGATTTCATCATAAAAGAAGGCTTGAATTTAGTTTGTTCAGAAAGGTTGAAAACATAACCACCTGTTAAGAAGTAATGTTGCGTTTCACTTCCAAAGTGGTATTCCTGACCACTTTGTGTCACATCAAGATGTTTACTTTGTAGCATGTTTGGCACTGAAAAAGCCAAATAATAATTTTTAGAATAGTAAAACAATCCTGAACCAATATTCAAATAAGTATTACTTGAGTTTTCACTAAAAGCAGCATCTCCGGAATCATGAACATGTCCGTTTCCGATATCAGAAAACAACCCTACTTTATGTAGTGTAGCCCCTGCTTTAAGTCCCATAGCCAATCTATGATCACCTCCTAAATTCAATGTATAAGAGAAATCAGCATAGATATTATTCTCTTCGACAGGGCCGATTTTATCTGATATCACAGAAAGACCCAATCCAACATTTTTACCTACAGGACCGTGTACTGAAAGAGTTGCCGTTTTAGGCGCACCTTCAATATTAACCCATTGTTGCCTGTATAATAATCCTACTGACAAATTCTCTTTTGACCCCGCATAAGCAGGATTCATGACGTTCATATTATACATATACTGTGTATAATGTGGATCCTGCTGTGCCTGCATATCAAAACACAACATCGTCATCAGTATTGAGGCTATATATATTTTTTTCATTGTAAGCTCTTGCTTTATATTGTTAATGACAGTCTGTTTGAATGATTAAAAACAAACAGACTGTTTTTTTACTTTATCTGTTGATATATACCCAACCTGTTACTGTAGCTCCATCTGCCTTAGTAATAGTATAGAAATAAGTACCATCAGGTAGTGTGTCTCATTTATTGGACACTCCTTTCCATTGATTCGTATAATCGCCACTAACTGAGTACACTTCTCTTCCATAACGGTTGTAAATAATCACATTTCTGACATCTAATCCTGTCAAATCAAAGCTTTCATTGGCGCCATCGTTATTTGGTGAGAAACCACGTGGAATATCCACACAAGAAGCGTCAACAGTTAAAGAAACTGATGTAGCACCGGCATTTGAACATCCGTTTTGTACAACTTCGTAAGTGATTGTATACACACCGCCTGAACTGCTTAACAAATTGATTTCTCCTGATGTAGGATCG
>DATEDY010000180.1:0-2561 GCA_035281405.1 Flavobacterium sp. | reverse complement strand
TATTTATACAAGATTTTAAAGATACAAAGTTATGAGTAAAAGAACATTTCAACCATCGAAAAGAAAAAGAAGAAATAAGCACGGTTTTATGGACAGAATGGCTTCTGCGAATGGAAGAAAAGTCCTTGCTCGTCGTCGTGCAAAAGGAAGACACAAATTGACTGTTTCTTGCGAACCAAGACACAAAAAATAATGATTGAATTTCAATCAAATACTAAGGCGTTACTTTTATCAGTAACGCCTTTTTTTTAAAAAGTTCATACATTACTGATATTATTAGGAGCTATTTCCTGCTGTTCGCTGTATCTTTTTAAATTATGCAATTTAAAAAGGATGCCGCTTCCATCAGGGCTAATTACAACAAACAACAACACAATACAATGCCTAAAGACACTTCAATCAAATCGGTTTTAATTATCGGGTCTGGACCCATCATCATTGGTCAAGCCTGTGAATTTGACTATGCAGGTTCGCAATCTGCTCGTTCACTACGTGAAGAAGGAATCGAAGTTATTTTAATTAATTCGAATCCGGCAACCATCATGACCGATCCTTCAATGGCGGATCATGTTTATCTAAAGCCACTTACCACAAAATCTATTATCGAAATTTTAAAAGCACATCCGCAAATCGACGCTGTTTTGCCAACTATGGGTGGACAAACTGCTTTGAATTTATGCTTGGAAGCAGAAGAAAAAGGAATTTGGCAGGATTTCGACGTGAAATTGATTGGTGTCGATGTTAATGCTATCAATGTTACTGAAGATAGAGAGCAGTTTAAAAAATTACTGACTGAAATAAATATTCCTTATGCACCGGCTAAAACAGCGAATTCATTTCTTAAAGGTAAAGAAATTGCACAGGAATTTGGTTTTCCATTGGTAATCCGTCCTTCGTTTACACTTGGAGGAACCGGAGCTGCTTTCGTGCATAGAAAAGAAGATTTTGATGAGTTGTTAACTCGCGGATTGGAAGCTTCACCTATACATGAAGTTTTAATAGATAAAGCACTTTTAGGTTGGAAAGAATACGAATTGGAGTTATTGCGTGATAAGAATGATAATGTAGTAATTATTTGTACTATCGAAAATATGGACCCAATGGGTATTCATACCGGAGATAGTATTACTGTTGCTCCAGCAATGACCTTGTCTGACACAACGTTCCAGAAAATGCGTGATATGGCTATTCATATGATGCGTAGCATTGGTAACTTTGCAGGTGGATGTAATGTTCAGTTTGCTGTTTCTCCTGACGAAAAAGAGGATATCGTGGCTATTGAAATCAATCCGCGTGTGTCGCGTTCATCAGCGTTAGCGTCAAAAGCAACGGGTTACCCGATTGCTAAAATTGCGACTAAATTAGCCTTGGGTTATAACTTGGATGAATTGCAAAACCAAATTACTAAATCAACTTCGGCTTTGTTTGAGCCAACTTTGGATTATGTAATCGTTAAGATACCACGCTGGAATTTTGATAAATTCGAAGGTTCTGACCGTACTTTGGGATTGCAAATGAAATCAGTTGGTGAGGTAATGGGAATTGGGCGTTCGTTTCAGGAAGCATTGCATAAAGCTACTCAATCATTAGAGATCAAACGTAATGGTTTGGGTGCCGACGGGAAAGGGTATAAAAACTACGAGCAGATTATTGAAAAACTGACCTTCGCAAGTTGGGATCGTGTTTTCGTGATTTATGACGCTATTGCAATGGGTATTCCTTTATCGAGAATTCATGAGATTACTAAAATCGATATGTGGTTTTTAAAGCAATACGAAGAATTGTATTTAATCGAAAAGGAAATTTCAAAATATACTATCGATACGCTTCCTAAGGATTTGTTGTTGGAGGCAAAACAAAAAGGATATGGAGACAGGCAGATAGCACATATGTTAGGCTGTTTGGAAAGTCAGGTACATACACTGCGCGATAATCAAGGAATTCAAAGAGTTTACAAATTGGTAGATACCTGTGCGGCCGAGTTTAAAGCGCAAACTCCTTATTATTATTCGACTTTTGAAGCTGCAATAGAAAAAGCTGACGGTACTAAATATGTTCACAACGAAAGTGTTGTTTCAGATAAGAAGAAAATTGTAGTTCTAGGTTCTGGTCCTAACCGAATCGGACAAGGAATCGAGTTTGATTATTCTTGTGTGCACGGCGTATTGGCTGCAAGAGAGTGTGGTTATGAGACTATTATGATCAACTGTAATCCTGAAACGGTTTCAACCGATTTTGATACAGCTGATAAATTATACTTCGAACCTGTTTTTTGGGAACATATTTATGATATTATCCAGCATGAAAAACCGGAAGGTGTAATTGTGCAGTTGGGTGGACAAACTGCTTTGAAATTAGCTGAAAAACTATCAAAATACGGAATTAAAATCATCGGAACTAGTTTTGATGCCTTGGATTTGGCGGAAGACAGAGGTCGTTTCTCGGAATTATTGACTGAATTGAATATTCCTTTTCCAAAGTTTGGGATTGCAGAAAGTGCAGAAGAAGCTTCAAAATTAGCGGATACTTTAGATTTTCCATTATTAGTTCGTCCTTCATAT
>DATEDY010000179.1:0-7428 GCA_035281405.1 Flavobacterium sp. | reverse complement strand
GATCGCTTGCAATTGTTAGCGCCATTTGAGCCTTGGGACGGTAAAAATATAACAGGAGCGAAGTTGTTAATCAAAGCTTTCGGAAAATGTACTACTGACCATATTTCTATGGCTGGACCTTGGTTGCGTTTCCGTGGCCACTTGGATAATATTTCAAATAATATGTTAATTGGTGCTGAAAATGCTTTCAATGGTAAAGCCAATTCGGTTAAAAATCAATTGACCGGAACTTACGATGAGGTGCCAAAAGTACAAAGAGCATACAAAGCGGCGGGTGTTTCTTCTATTGTTGTGGGTGATCATAACTACGGTGAAGGTTCTTCCCGAGAGCATGCAGCTATGGAGCCTCGTTTCTTAGGTGTGAAAGCGGTATTGGTGAAATCTTTCGCTCGTATCCACGAAACCAACCTGAAAAAGCAAGGTATGTTGGCATTGACTTTTGCTAACGAAGCAGATTACGATAAAATTCAGGAAGACGATACCATCAATTTCTTGGATTTGACTGAATTTGCTCCCGGCAAACCATTAACATTGGAATTTGTTCATGCTGATGGTTCTAAGGAAGTGATTTTAGCGAATCATACGTATAATGAAAGTCAGATTGGCTGGTTTGTTGCTGGTTCGGCATTAAACTTAATTGCTGCAGGAAAAGCATAATTGAGATACCTTAGAAATAAAAAACTCCCACATTGTGGGAGTTTTTTATTTTAACGGAAACCGCTGTAAAATTTTCCATTCTTTTTTTGATTCTTGTTCGATAAGGCATATTTCATTAAAAGTGATTGTCTTCGGAAAATCAACCTGCTTTATTTCTTCAAAAATTGTCTCAGTTGCTGTTGAATTCCTTGGATGCATCAAGGTAATATGTGCCTGATGTTCTCTCGGGTTTTCAATGATATTCGAAAGTATTTCTCGTCTTAGGTTTTGGAATGAATCATCAAAATTGGCAACGGGCAACAAGACTCCTTTTCCTTCCGAAAATCGGATTACCGCATCAAAACTCAGAGTGACAGATTTTAGTTTCTTTCTCTGAAGATTACTAATTATCTGGTCTAACGGTTCTATTTCGTCTTCTCGACATAAAGTGACATGAGCATTGATTATCCGGAATTGTACTGGATTGAATTCAGCTCTTGTTTTTTCAATTACTTCTGATTGGTCACGGGGGACAAATAAAGTAAGTTGCCTTCTTTTCTGCATTATTGTTTCTGGTATTTCTTTACATCAAAATCAACGGAGTAAAGATCCTCAATCATCATTCCGTTTTCAGTTTTCTTCTGACGTGAAAAATAGAGTTTCTTTTCTTTTTGATGTACGAAAGGACAAAATTCGGCAAATTCAGAATTAATCGGTTTTCCTAAATTAATCGGTTCGCTCCATTTTCCCTTTTTATTGAAGCTAATGTATAAATCGATTTCTCCAAATCCATTCGGATTGGTAGAAAAATAAATGATATAGTCTTCATTTGGGGAAATGTATGGATTCGATTCTCTTTCTTCAGTATTAATCGGACTGCCTAAATTTACCGGTTTTTGGTATTCTCCTTTGACAAATCTGGAAACCCAAATATCAGAATTTCCTTTTTTGTTTTCATCGTCTTTCATGAAGTATATATTTCCGCTTTTGGTTATTGAAGCAAAAGATTCGGAAGCATTGGTGTTTATCGTATGTCCTAAGTGGTAAGGTTCGCTCCAGCCTTTTTTTGTCTTTTTAACGGCCCAAATATCAAATCCTTGTCTATCGGGATAATTTTCAATTTTTCTGTTGGATTGGAATAAAACAGTCTTTCCGTCAGGACTGAAAATTGGATCGATGTCTTTCCATTCTCCTTTTGGATTTGAAAAAGAAGCAACGATGGGCTGACTCCATTTACCGTCTTGTTTTCTGGATTCCATAATGACTAATGTGTCTCTTTTTCCTTTGGATTTAACCCAAAGTGCCGTATTGGAATCAGGAGAAATGGCCAGGCCAAAGCTGCCGTCAGTGATTAAAGAAGGTTCAAATCGTTGAGGTTCAGTTTGTGCGAAAGTAGCTAAGGAGCAAATTGTGCTCAGAAGGAATAAAAAAAATTTCATGATTGGATTGTTCGTTTTTTGATGAAACCAAATGTAGACAGAATGCTTTAGAGCTTTAAATTAATTAACAATTAATTAATTTTTTTTCTTAAAATGAGGATTTAAAATGTTTTGTAAAGTGTGATTAATCCTGTTGTAAGAATTAGAATTAGCACTGTTTTTTTAAATTGTTCTTCAGAAATTCGCTTCAGTATTTTTTTCCCAAGAAAAGTGCCGATAATACTTACTAAAAGTAGAATAGGAATTAAATACAAATCATCTTGATGGATAAATCCATTGATGCCATAAACCACGCTTCGGGTGGTATCTATGCCTAAATCAATGATAGCCGATGTGGCTATGAATATTTCAGGCTTTAAATTATAGGCAGAAAGCGTTAAACCTCTGATGGCTCCGCCGGTGCCTAATAATCCTGCTGTAAATCCTGAAAGTGAACCTCCAAGAATGGAATTGGTTTGTGTTGGTTTTATTGAAAAGTTTTTGGTCAGCAAAAAAAACAAACTGATTGTTATTAGAAAAACAGCAAGGAAAATTTCCAGAAATTTAGTTTCAATAAACTTACTTAAATAAGCTCCAAAAGCTACAAGAACTACCGCAGGAATTCCTATGTATAGGATTAGTTTCTTGTCGTATCCTTTTCTGAAAAAATAAATTTTGGAAATATTGCTTGACAAATGGAATAAAGCGGTAATTCCTAAAACGGAATGAAAATCAAAAAAATAACTTGCAATAGGAACGAAAAATAATGAAGAGCCAAATCCTCCAACTGTGCCGATAATTTCGGCAGTAAGTGCCAGAATAATGAAATATAGAATGGTTTCCAAGGTGAAGTTTTATTAAAGATAAAAAAATCCGCCTGAAAATTATTCAAACGGATTTATAATAAATTTTAATAGACAGAAGATTCTTTAACAGTGCAGTTTTTTGCAACCCAATTTGCATCAAAATCTTTTATTTCTTTACGCTCTCCTTTGTAGATATAATATTCTTGCGGAGTATTATTCTCGCCTACTGAAGGCATTTTGTTTACAATTTTCTCATCAGGACAATCTTTAATGAGTGCGGTTGTTGTTTTAGTACAATTACAGCTTAACAATGTTGCTGTAAATAGTATAAATACCAGTTTTTTCATGACCTTATTTTATTAGTTTTGGGTTCTCTGCTTTTATAGTGCCTTCAAATGAATTGACCATAATCAACTTGTTCAATGCGAAGCTGAAATCCAAGTCAGACATTCCTTTTGAATTAGACAACAATACTTTGGGTTGTTTTGCCATTTTTCCAAATAACAATAATTTGCTTTTTTTCCAATCTTTTGACCAGCTGGTAACATACATATTGCCTAAGTTATCAACGGCCAATCCATCAAAATTAGTATAGTTTGTTGCAAATTGCGATATTATTTCTCCATCTTTAGTGCTAACGGTAAAGATGCTACTGTTGTCTGTGGTGTTGCAAACTAAAAGAACTTTTGCTGTTTTGTCATAATACAATCCGTTGGGAGATTTAATAGTGTTTTGTTTTAGGAGTTTGCTGAATTTTTTCTCCTTTGTGTCTATTTTGTAAATGTTGTTGTCGCCTTTGTCTGAAACATATAAAATTCCTTTTTCATCTGCGGTGATGTCATTTAATTGTTTCGCTTCGTCAATTGTGATGGAAAACACCTGTTTTTTAGTTGTAATATCAAATCCTATTATTTGATCATCGGCAACAACATACAATGTGTTTTTGTAGATGGTTATACCCAGACATTGAGCGTCAATATGAGCAAAAACGGTTTGTGTCCCTTTTGCATTTTGACGGATGATATTTTTGCTTTTTACATTCGAAATATAGTAGGACTTTGTGGGTAGGTGGTAAGTGGCGCTTTCGGGGAGTTCCAGTTTTTGTGCATTTCCATCGATAAAACCTATGAAAAAGGTGAATAGAAAAAGGTAAAGGTGTTTCATTTTGATTGTTCGTTAGTTTACTGCAATTAAATTACTAATTTTTCAATTAACAACATAATGATGAATTAGTTATCAACTTTTTATTAAGAAATTACATTGTTTGCAGGATGTTTTGCCTATTTTTTGAAATCTTAAAGAAATGCTAAAATAAAGGGAAGGTTTTTTCGTTTGGTACTTTAGCGCTATCTTGCGAAACCAAAAATAAATTTATGGTGAGATTTTATTATTTACTGTTTCTGCTTTTATTTACAATGACAGGATTTTCCCAAGAGAAAATCAAACATGTGGTGGCTAGTGGAGAATCAGTTTATAGTATTGCCAAAAAATACGATGTGAAATTGACTGATATCTACCAGTTGAATCCAAAAGCAAAAGGTTCGGTTTTAGCATTAAAATCCATTTTGTGGATACCTTCAAAGAATATTCCAGTTGAGGAAAATTCAGTAGTTAAAAACGAAGTCTCTTCTAAAAAAATTACTCACGAAGTATCGCCGAAAGAAACTTTATATGGTATTTCCAAAAAATATAAAGTCAGCATAGAAACTATAAAAGAAAATAATACGTCAGTTGGTAAAGAAGGACTGGCAATAGGAATGAAATTGCAAATTCCGGTTTCTGACGCGGTTTATGAAGAACAAAACAACTTGGTGACATTGCCTAAATCGGAAGTTGTAGTTGAGTCAAAGCCTTCTGAAGAGAAAATGGCAGAAACAAAAGTTGTGATTGAAACTCCTGTTGCTACGGAAGAAAATATTTCTCATAAAGTACTGACTAAAGAGACCAAATACGGAATATCGAAACGTTACGGAATATCTGTTGCTGATTTAGAACAGCGTAATCCACACGTTAAAAACGGATTGCATGTGGGTGATGTGTTGATTATCAAAGGCGAACCTAAGAAAGATGTAATTCAGGAAATCTCGACTTCAGATGTTGCTGTTGTTGCAGAAAATAATCAGGATGTAGCGACAACAGAAAACGTACCGGTTGCAGTGTTGCCTTTGTCGGCTGACGCTACTATGAAAGCTGATTTTTTGATTGCAAAGGCTTCAGAAAATATAGGAACACGTTACAGAAGTGGTGGTACTACACCGGCTGGTTTTGATTGTTCAGGATTGATGTTTGCTACATTTAAAAATATCGAGATGACATTACCGCGTTCTTCTCGTGACATGGCTCAAAATGCAGGTGTGCGTATCGAACGTACTCAGGCGCAAAAAGGAGATTTGATATTTTTTGCGACTATGGGAGGCGGAAGGGTTAGTCATGTTGGTATGGTAACTGAAGTGATTGATGATGAAATTAAATTCATACATTCCTCGACAAGCTCAGGAGTTATTATTTCGTCAACTAAAGAACCTTATTACGCAAGGCGTTTTGTACAGGTGAATAGAGTTTTAGAATAATATTGAAGTTATATATTTTAAAAAAAGCGCCCTTCAGATAAAGGGCGCTTTTTTGTATATAAGTATTAAACAGTTTCGTCTTCAACTGTAGCGGATGGTGCATTTTCTGCCACTGATTTGATACCGTTGTCTCTTCCTGATTCAGCTTCGTACATTTGGCTGGAACCAATAATTTGACCATTGCCTGCTTTTAAATTAAAATGGAATTTTCCGTTTGCGGCTGTTTTCTTGTCGAAGTTGGATTCGTCCTGCGAATTTTTTCTAACAGATTCAATGCCGTTTTCACAACCTGCTTTGGCTGAATATCCTTCGCTGGTTAGGATGACTTGGCCATTTCCTGCTTTTAAATTAAACTGAAACTCACCGTTTGTTCTCTTAGAAATTACAAATTTTCCCATAAATGATTTGTTTTAAGTTTTGAATTTATTTTAAGAAAGATACTGTTTTTTAAAATACGATGATAAAAAAAATCCGCCTCATTGCTGAGAGCGGATTTTTCAGTGTGTGATATTCAATATCTATTAATAGTACGTGTAACGTCTTACTTGTGCAATATACTTCGCTAAGCGGATTACTTGGTGGCTGTATCCGTACTCATTATCATACCAAACATACATTACCACATTTTTCCCATCTGCAGATACAATAGTTGCATTGCTGTCGAAAATTGATGGTGCCGAAGTTCCAACAATGTCAGAAGATACTAATTCATTGTTTAATGAATATTTGATTTGCTCAACCAATTTGCCTTCTAAGGCATACTTTTTCATTATGTTGTTCAAATCCTCAACAGAAGTAGCTTTGTTTACTTCAAGATTTAAAACTACTAAAGAACCGTTAGGAACCGGAACACGAATTGCATTTGAAGTCAATTTACCGGCTAAACTTGGTAATGCTTTAGCAACAGCACTTCCCGCACCAGTCTCAGTAATAACCATGTTCAATGCAGCAGAACGTCCACGACGGTACTTCTTGTGCATGTTGTCAACTAGATTCTGGTCGTTGGTATAAGCGTGAATAGTTTCAATATGTCCTTTTGATACACCTAATGTTTCTTCGATTGCAGCTAAAACCGGGGTAATAGCATTGGTTGTACAAGAAGCAGCTGAATAGATTTTAACTTCTTCCGGATTGTAATCTTCATGGTTTACACCATAAACAATATTTGGAACTCCTTTTCCTGGTGCAGTCAATAATACTTTTTCAACTCCCTTAGAAGTCAAATGTCTGCTTAATGCTTCTTCAGTTGTAAAAGCACCAGTGTTGTCTATTACTAAAGCATCGCTGATACCGTATTGTGTATAATCAATTTCTTCCGGACCATTAGCGGTAATGATATGTACTGTGGTTCCGTTAATAAGTAAAGCATTGTTTTCTACATCAGCCTGAACCGAACCTTCGAAATCTCCATGAACAGAGTCGTAACGTAATAATGAAGCTCTTTTCTCTAATAAAACAGCGTCGTTTTTATCTCTGGTTACAATTGCACGTAAACGTAATTGTTGTCCTTTTCCTATTTTAGACATCATTTCACGGGCTAATAAACGGCCAATACGTCCAAAACCATATAAAACTACATCTTTAGGTTTGATTTCGTGTGTGTGTTTAGCGTCTTTTAATTTGTCAATAACAAATGCAGTAGCATCGTTGTATTTGTTGTCTTCTAAATGGTATTCGTAAGTTAATTTACCAATATCCAAACGTGAAGGTGGTAAATCTAAATTGTTGATCGCTCTTAAGATTTCCACTGAATCAAATACATTGATGGGTTTTTGAACGAACTCACCAGCATATTCATGTAAATTCATGATGTCGCTCACGCTTCTGTCGATCAATTGGTTTCTGAAAAGTACCATTTCGATCGATTTGTCGTACCACAAATCGCTGACAATTTTGATAAACTCTACTGCCGCCTTTCTTCTATCTGCCTGAAAAGCCAACTCTTTTTCGTAAACTGCTGTGTTGCTCATTTTTATGAAAATGTTTTTTGTTTTTTAC